>JALWJW010000419.1 GCA_026996935.1 Hyphomicrobiales bacterium | reverse complement strand
TTCAAAGTGTTGTTGAACGGCGCAATACTATTCCAATTCTATCAAATGTATTGCTCAATGCACACGATGGCAAAATTCGCCTTACCGCTACCGATCTTGATATCGAAATCGTCGAAGAAGTTGCCGCAGATGTCATGGTGGAAGGCTCCACCACCATTCCAGCGCATTTGATGCATGACATTGTTCGCAAACTACCTGACGGTTCTCAATTGGAAATTGAACAAGGCCCGGATGAAGGCCGACTGTCCATCAGTGCGGGGCGTTCGCGTTTTGCCTTGCAGGCGCTTCCACCAGATGATTTCCCCGATTTGACGGCGGGTGATCTCACGCATGAATTTTCAATTTCCGCCGCTTTAATCAAACGGATGATTGAGAAAACCCGTTTTGCTATTTCCACTGAGGAAACCCGGTATTATCTCAATGGTATTTTCCTTCATCAGCTTGAGAAAAATGGTGAACAGGTTTTGCGGGCCGTTGCTACAGATGGCCATCGCCTGGCTCAGGTTGAAGTACCCTGCCCGCAAGGTGCACAAGGCATTCCCGGCGTAATTGTGCCACGCAAAACGGTGCTGGAATTAACCAAATTGATTGAAGATGAAGAAGGCTCCATTCTTGTTGGCCTTTCAAGCAGCAAGGTTCAATTCTCCTTAAACGGCATGGTTTTGACCTCAAAACTCATTGATGGCTCATTTCCTGATTATGAACGGGTTATTCCATCGGGCAATGATAAGTTACTAGAAGTTGATCGTCGCTTATTTGCTCAAGCTGTTGATCGTGTTTCAACTGTTTCTGCAGAAAAAGGCCGTGCGATCAAAATTAATGTTAATCCCGATCGCGTGGTTCTTACGGTCAATAACCCTGATTCTGGCAATGCCGAAGAAGAAGTGGCCGCCACCTGTGATTCAGAACCATTGGATGTTGGCTTTAATGCTCAATATTTGCTCGATATTGCCAGTCAGCTTGATGGTGATATGGCGCAGTTTTTGATGTTTGATTCAGGTTCACCAACAATTATCCGCGATACTGCCGATGATAGCGTTCTTTATGTTCTGATGCCGATGCGCGTCTAACCTGGGGCGTGTTGACAGCTTGTCCTTAATTAAAGGCTTATTTTGCGGCGCATTTGTGAAGCAATTGTGCGATGATACAAAATGATTGATGAAAAAACACATTCAGCAGTGGTTCTTAAACGGCTGGATTTGAGCAATTTTCGAAATTATTCTGTATTGCACCTTGATATTGACTCAGGCCCCATTGTTCTTACCGGTGCAAATGGCGCGGGTAAAACCAATCTGCTTGAAGCCATTTCTATGTTGATGGCCGGGCGCGGTATGCGCGGGGCCGGGTTTGAGGTTTTGCTGGCAAAAAACAGTCCCGTCCCGCAATGGGCAGTTTCAGCTTTGGTTGACGGTCCTTTCGGGCCGGTTCGTCTGGGTACGTCCTGGCAATTACCTGATAATGGCACAGGCACCAGCCGTCTTGGCGGACGCATCGCCAGCTTAGATGGCGATGCAACGGTGGGTATAGGCGCACTGGCTCAACATATTCGCCTTATTTGGCTAACGCCTTCTATGGACAGACTTTTTTCAGGACCGGGCGGAGATCGCCGCAGGTTCCTAGATCGTGTCGTCTCGGTGACAGATCTGGCCCATAGCCGGGCAATTTCTGCTTTTGAAAAACTGATGCGGCAACGCAATTCGCTTTTGGCAGAGGCTGATTATGATGCCGTTTGGGTGTCAACGATTGAAAAGCAAATGGCCGCACAAGCTGTAGCAATAGCGGCTGCACGCCTTGCCAGTATCGACACTTTACAAGGCCATATTGATGCCGCTCAGGCCAGAGACAAAGCGCGTGGGAAGGTAAGTATCTTTCCAGCCGCCCGTTTGATTCTGCAAGGAAGCGTTGAAGCTTTGTTGCGTGATAATCCAGCCGTGCAATGTGAAGACGAATACGCTAAGATACTGTTTGATTCGCGTGCATTGGATCAGGCAGCAGGGCGCACCTTAAATGGTCCCCATCGTTCAGATCTAATGGTCTTACACGCTGAAAAGGATATGGAGGCACGCGCATGTTCAACAGGAGAGCAAAAAGCATTGCTTGTTGGCCTTATTTTGGCACAGGCGCGTATGGTAAAGTCGCAGTTTCAGGGAAGGATGCCGGTTTTATTGTTAGATGAAATAGCCGCCCACCTGGATAAGGACCGCCGTAAAGGCTTGTTTGACGAGCTTTTGGCAACAGGCGGTCAATGTTGGCTAACAGGAACAGACACGATGCAGTTTGAAACTTTGCAGACAAAAGCCCAGTTTTTCACTGTTAAAGATGGTATAGTAAGCCCGCAACATTAATATAATGAGCGGCTGATTGAGTAACATATTAACGGGCTAAAACCCTAAACGCACAAGATCGAAGTAAAACATGACAGATAAACCGGAAAATACCGAAAACGAAAACGCCAGCTCTGACCCAGGCGGCGAAAATCAGGAATATGGTGCAGATTCTATCAAAGTGCTTAAAGGCCTTGATGCCGTGCGAAAGCGCCCTGGTATGTATATTGGTGATACTGATGACGGTTCTGGCCTTCATCACATGGTTTATGAAGTGGTTGATAACGCAATTGATGAAGCTTTGGCCGGTCATTGTGATTTAGTCCAGGTCACCCTCAACAGCGATGGCTCATGCATGGTCTCTGATAATGGCCGCGGTATTCCCACAGACATTCATCCCAGTGAAGGTATATCGGCTGCTGAGGTGATTATGACACAACTTCATGCAGGCGGTAAATTTGACCAGAATTCGTATAAGGTTTCTGGCGGTTTACACGGTGTTGGTGTTTCAGTGGTCAATGCTTTATCAGTTTCCCTGAAAATGGTTATTTGGCGCAATGGAAAAGAACACAAAATTTCATTTACTCATGGTGTTGCTGATGGGCCGTTGGAGATAACGGGCGATGCGGGTGGAAAAAAAGGCACGCAAATCACGTTTACTCCGAGTGAAGAAACATTCACGAAAGTTGTGTTTGATTTTGATACTCTGGAGCACCGCTTACGCGAACTGGCATTTTTAAATTCCGGTGTTCACATTGTGCTGACCGACAATCGTGGCGTTGAACCCAAGGTCGTTGATCTTCATTATGAAGGCGGTATTATCGAGTTTGTAAAGTATCTTGATCGAACCAAAACCCCGGTTACAGAAGAACCTATCTCGATTTTCGCTGAAACCGATGATGGTATTACTGTCGAATGTGCCTTGTGGTGGAATGATAGCTACCACGAGAATGTTTTATGCTTTACCAACAACATTCCCCAGCGCGATGGTGGCACCCATTTGGCAGGTTTTCGCGGCGCGCTCACTCGGGTTGTCAATGGTTATGCCAATTCATCAGGTATTTTAAAAAAAGAAAAAGTATCTGTCAGTGGTGATGATGCCCGTGAAGGCTTGACCTGCGTTTTATCGGTTAAAGTGCCTGACCCGAAATTTTCATCGCAAACCAAAGATAAACTGGTTTCATCCGAAGTGCGCCCGGTGGTGGAAAGCACCATCAATGCCAATTTAAGTGAATGGTTTGAAGAACACCCAACCGAAGCAAAAATGATTGTGATGAAAGTGGTTGAAGCTGCCGCTGCGCGTGAAGCGGCAAGAAAAGCGCGTGAACTGACTCGCCGTAAAGGAGCTTTAGATATTGCCTCATTACCCGGAAAACTGGCTGATTGCCAGGAGCGCGATGCTTCTAAAGCTGAAATTTTCATCGTGGAAGGGGACTCTGCTGGCGGTTCTGCCAAGCAGGCGCGTCACCGTAAAAATCAGGCGGTTTTGCCTTTGCGTGGTAAAATTCTCAATGTTGAACGCGCCCGTTTTGATCGTATGTTGGGCTCGCAAGAGATTGGCACCTTGATTACAGCCCTTGGCACCGGCATTGGCCGCGATGATTTCGACATTGAAAAACTGCGGTATCATAAAGTCATTATCATGACCGATGCTGACGTTGATGGTGCCCACATTCGCACGCTTTTATTGACCTTTTTCTATCGTCAGATGCCAGAATTGATTGAGAACGGTTATCTTTATATCGCCCAGCCACCGCTATATAAAATCAAACGCGGTTCATCTGAGCGTTATTTGAAAGATGAGGCCGAATTGGAAGAGTATTTGATTGCCGGCGGTATCGATGATGCTGTACTTGTCCATAAAAATGGCCAGGAACATGCGGGCGGTGATTTGCGAGAAATCGTAGAATCAGCGTTAAAAGTACGTTCTCTTGTCAGCGGTTTGCACTCGCGTTATCCAGGTTTCATCATCGAGCAGGCCGCAATTGCCGGCGCGTTGGATCCTGAAATCTTATCAGATGATGCCGCAATTAAAAAAACCGCGGAATATGTTGCCAAACGTCTTGATGTGATTTCCGATGAAACCGAACGTGGTTGGACCGGTGATAGTGACCCAGATGGTGGCATGGTGTTTTCACGCAAAGTGCGCGGTGTGACCGAAAGCTGGACGCTGGATCAACGATTGATCAATTCAAGTGATGCCCGTCAGCTAAACAAAATGGCCGCCAGCCTTCAGTCAACATATGAAGAACCTGTTACACTGCGCCGAAAAGATGTTTCACAAGAAATTTTTTCACCGATTGAGCTTTTAACAGCCGTGTTTGCTCAAGGACGAAAAGGCATTTCAATGCAACGCTATAAAGGTTTGGGTGAAATGAATCCTGAACAATTATGGGAAACAACTTTGGATCCCAATGCGCGTTCATTATTGCAGGTTGAAGTGAAGGAATCAGATGGGGCAAATGAGTTGTTTTCTAAACTCATGGGCGATGTGGTTGAACCGCGTCGCGATTTCATCGTTGATAATGCGTTAAGTGTGGCAAACCTTGATATTTAACACTCACACACCCAGATAAAGAGGTGCCTGAGGCAAGGTGAAACAATGCGCGTGACCTGCCTCAGCCATTTTGTCGACACGATTTTACTTAAATTAACAAGAGGTTAATCAAACCATAGCAAAGTGCTGGCATTCACTTTGTTGCAGCAGAGCAAGACGCAGGCATTTTAAATGGCTTCGGCCGCTAGAATACGGAACCGGGATGGCATTATTTCGTAAAAAAGCAAAAAAGACCAAGGCAGCAGCAAAGCCGAAAAATCGGAGTTCTGTCGATGGTTTGGATAGAAAAGAACCTGTATTTGCTATTCCCGCGGCAGAAAAAAAGACAGCGGCGAAGCCACGTAAAGCCAAAAAGTCAGCCCCTAAAAAAGCTAGAAATAAGCGAAAAAAACGCAGTCGACCGCTCATTTTCACCCTTATCTCCTGGACTATGACCCTTGCACTTTGGGGAATGATCGTGATGGCCGCGACAACGGCTTATGTTTTCTTCAATCTGGAAAAGAAAGGCTTGTTTAATATTCCAGAGCGAGAACCTGGCATGATGATGTTGGCTCGCGATGGATCGGTTATTACTGAACGTGGGTCGTTTTACGGCGATGAAGCACGTATTTCTGAAATGCCCCCTTATGTGCCATTGGCCGTTGTTGCCATTGAAGATCGCCGTTTTTACAGTCATTTCGGGGTTGACCCCATTGGCCTTATTCGCGCTTTTGTTGCCAATTACAAAGCTGGCCGGGTGGTGCAGGGCGGCTCGACTTTGACTCAACAATTGGCCAAAAACCTGTTCTTAAAACCCGAACGTACTTATGAGCGTAAGTTTCAGGAAGTTGTTCTTGCGCTTTGGCTTGAGAATAAATTTTCTAAAGATGAAATATTACAATTATATTTAAACCGTGTTTATTTTGGTGCTGGTGCTTTTGGCATTGAAAAAGCCGCCCAGCGCTTCTTTGGCAAATCGGTAACAGAAGTCAGTTTGTCAGAGGCCGCAATTTTAGCTGCGGTGCTTAAAGCTCCATCAAGCATTAATCCGGTGCAACACCCCAAAAGAGCTGCCAAGCGCGCCAATGAAGTAATTGCCGATATGATCGAAACCGGGTTCATTACTAAACAGGATGCAATGCGTGCGGCCTCCAAAAAAACCCGCGTCAAATCGGCTGATTATAAACCATCTTCAAACTATGTGGCAGATTGGGTTGAAGAGCAGGTACCTGAATTGATCGGTAAATTTGATCGCTCTATTGTGGTTGAGACGACCATTCAAACCGGCCTTCAAAACCTGGCGGAACGGGTTATCCGTAAACGGTTGGACAAGGTGAGTAAATCACGAAACGTATCGCAAGCCGCCTTTGTCGCCATTGCGCCCAATGGTGAGGTTTTGGCTATGGTTGGCGGACGCGATTACGCCAAAAGCCAATATAACCGCGCGGTCAAATCAAAGCGTCAACCAGGATCTGCTTTCAAGCCGTTTGTCTATCTCGCCGCTATTGAGCAAGGCGCATCGCCAAATACTGTTGAAGTTGACGGCCCGGTCACGATCGGGAAATGGAAGCCAGAAAATTATAATCGGCGCTATTATGGGCCAGTGACCTTAAAAAAAGCATTGGGTCTTTCGCTAAACACCGTTGCGGTAAAAATCGGCATGGCAGCAGGGCCGGAAAATGTGGCCTTAACCGCCCAGCGGCTGGGTGTTCACTCAAAACTTCAAGCCAACGCATCAATTTCATTAGGCACATCAGAAGTTACCCTGCTTGAGCTGACCAGTGCTTTTGTACCTTTTGCAAATGGTGGCACAACCATCATTCCCCACGTCATTACGCGCATTACAACGCGTGATGGAAAGGTTTTATATCAACGCCAGGGTAGCGGTTTGGGCCAGTCGATTTCAGAATATGATCTGGGTGCTTTGAATGAAATGATGCGTTTTGTCGTAACCAACGGTACTGCGCGCCGGGCGCGGTTGAAAAAACAGGATGTTGGCGGCAAAACAGGTACCAGCCAGGATTATCGTGATGCATGGTTTATCGGCTACACTCGCCATCTTATAGCCGGTGTCTGGGTGGGCAATGACGATAACTCGCCAACCAAACGTGTGACGGGTGGTTCTCTGCCGGCTCAAATCTGGAAAGATGTAATGGCCGCGGCACATCGCAAATTAAAATACGCCAAATTGCCCGGCAAGCGTGACCCCTACGCACAAGATTATGTTGCAGAAGGTGGTCAGGGCGAAAGGGGCGGTTTCTTTGATGCCTTAAATGAAATGTTTGGGGGTAATAAAGTTAATCAGGACCCTGGCAGACAACAGCGACAACAGGTTAAAACCAGAGCCCGCGAGCGGGCACGACAGCGTGTGCGCGATATGTTGGAAACAAGATAGATTTTACGACATATCACGTTTTTACCTGTCCACTTCAAATTGGTAATACGGGCCTAATTGATGTGTTCTGACCACACATTAAGACATCTTGCTCTATATACTTAGTGGTCAAAATTAAGGCTTATCAGAAAATAGCCAGCCTTTTTTATAGGCAAGACTAAGTAAAAAATTAGCAATACCAGTACCCCCGATAATCCATACCAGCGCATTTGGATTAAGGCCAACAAAATATGTCGCAACAATACCAAAGATGGCCGCAACAACATTTTGAATAAAGCCGATCAGTGATGAAGCTGCCCCTGCCATACTGGCAAATGGTGTTAGCGCTCCGGCCATGCTCTGGGGCATAACAAGACCAATACCAGCCATTGAAAAAAACATGGGCAATAAAAATTGCCAAATCTTTTGTTGATCAAAAAAGCTGATGAAGATCATCACAACACCTGAAACGGCAAGCAATGCGCTCCCCATAAAAGTAACAGTCTCAATATCTTTGGAATGGGTGAGTTTAGCCCCGATAAGGGTGCCTAAAATATATCCGGCCACACATACGGAAAACGATAATCCGAAGCCGATTTCTGACAACCCAAAATGGTTTTGTAAAACAAATGAAGAAGCTGAAATAAGAACGAAAAGCCCACCAAAAGCCAAACAAATGGCAATGAGATAACGTAAAAAAATATGATGGGTGAGCAATTGGCGAAAGTCAGTAAGCATTTGCCTGAGCGACCATTTTCGCGTGTGTTCTCTTTTAAGGGTTTCAGGCAGGAATGAAACAACAAGAAAAAGCAAGATACCCGCAACAAGCGATGTGGCACCAAAATTTGCGCGCCAGCCATAATGTATTTGTAAAAACCCGCCAAGGACCGGGGCGATCAAGGGAACAACACCCATTAACGCCCCAAGCAGCGAAAGCAGTCGTGCCGCCTTTGCCCCGCCAAATAAATCGCGCACAATCGCGCGTGATAACACGATGGCAGCACTGGCTCCAAGGGCCTGGCAAAATCGCGCGGCAATCAAAAACTCGATATTGGGTGAGATCAGGCACGCTAAAGAGCCTGCCACATAAACCAGTAATCCGATACTCAAAACCCGTTTTCGACCATAACGGTCCGACAAAGGCCCATAAAAGATTTGTCCGATGGCAAACCCTGCAATAAAGGCAGACAGCGTTAATTGCACCAAGGAATTATTGACACCAAAGGCAACGCCAATGGCAGGCAATGATGGCAAATACATATCTGTTGATATCGGACCAACCGCAGTAAGCAAAGCAAGCAGCAAAATAAGGGCTTTGGAGCCTTTTTGGAAAGTCATTTATTTTCTGCCATACCGATGAAGAGAACGCCCATTGGCTTTGAGCCATTTTTTAGCCTGTCGAGTATGAGGGCAATGTGTGTCGACATGAGCCCAGAATCGATCTGAATGGTTCATTTCCAGCAGGTGTGCAACTTCATGTGCACATACATAATCAAGCACAAAGGGCGGGGCTAAAATCAGACGCCATGAAAAAGAAAGAGCACCCTGACTGGAACAAGACCCCCAACGGCTGGTGGTATCACGAATTGAAATGCGCTTAATTACGACCCCCATTTTATCACCATAATCATGGGCTGCTGTTGTGATGTCTGCGCGCGCCTGTCGCTTGAGCCAATCGGCAATCCGCCGCGAATGATGTTGAGGCTCTCCGCTCACATACAAAATTGGTATTGTATTTGAGTCTGAAACAGGGTCGCTTTCCAGCCAAACAGGGGTGCGCCGCATGGAACTGGCTTCAATCTGGTGCATGGTGCCGCGAACAGGAATGGTCTGACCAGCTTCAAAATCAATAAATTGTGGTTGTTTTGCCAATTGCCCGGCAATCCAAACCCCTTGGCTGGCAGCAAACTCAAGTGCTTTACGTTTAGATGTACCGCGCGGCATGGTAAGGATAATGCCTTCACCTTGTTTATCAAGCCGAAGTATAATCCGTTTAGCTCGCTTATTAGGCCGAAATGATACGCGAATGGACTGGCCATCCAGAATAAGTTCTTCATAGTCTGTACCAATTGCTTGGGTTTTCATCTGTAAAATTTCGGAAAAAAACTTCATTCATGTCTCAAAATATGGGTCAAAGGCTTAGGGCTTGCACGGTTTAAGGATAACTATAGCCAATTACAGTGCTATTGGCAGCGAGAAA
>JALWJW010000418.1 GCA_026996935.1 Hyphomicrobiales bacterium | reverse complement strand
ATGTATAGAAGTGGCCCAAAAGGGCTATCGCATATTGGTCACCACTTTGACCAAACGCATGGCCGAAGATTTAACCGAATACATGCACGAACAAGGCATCCGCGTGCGCTATATGCACTCCGACATTGACACATTAGAGCGTATTGAAATCATCCGAGATTTGCGCCTCGGCGCATTTGATGTCCTTATCGGCATCAACCTTTTACGTGAAGGCCTGGACATTCCTGAATGTTCGCTTGTGGCCATTCTTGATGCCGATAAAGAAGGCTTTTTACGTTCTGAAACCTCACTGGTCCAAACCATTGGCCGTGCCGCTCGTAATGTGGACGGACGGGTTATTCTGTATGCGGACAAAATCACAGGCTCAATGGAACGCGCCATGGCCGAAACCGACCGCCGCCGTGAGAAACAAGAAGCCTATAATAAAGAACACAATATCACCCCCGCCAGTATCAAGAAAAGCATTTCTGATATTATGGGTAGCGAGTCCGAGGGCGATCACGTCACTGTCGGCCTGGGTGAAGGCTTTAATGAAGACGGCGGCATCGCCACCGTTGGCCACAACCTGTCAACCATCATCGCCGATATGGAAACCCGCATGCGCAACGCCGCCGCTGATCTGGAATTTGAAGAAGCTGCAAGATTGCGCGATGAAGTCAAACGCCTCAAACAACAAGAACTCCTAATTATGAACGACCCCATGGCCAAAATGCAAGCCAGCAAAAGCCGCCAACGTGGGTCGCGGATTGAACGGCCCGAAAAAAGCTGGCCGAAAGGGAAGAAGAAGTAACCATCCACACAACTACTTTTCATCACCCTCTCCCTCATCATCGGCTTTATGCCGTTGATCCATCGCGCCATAGTCTGGCAACCCCCAGCCAATGGCTTGTCGGAACATGCCCGACAATGAGGGAGATAGGGGGAGTTAGTAATTTCATTTCCCCACGTCCTCATCATCGGCCGTGTGCCGGTGATCCATGTTTGCAACAATACACCGATGTATACTGCATACGTTTATATTCTCGCTTCAAAGAAAAATGGTACGCTTTGTGTTGGCATGACTAAAAGCTTACCACGGCGCATTTTTGAACACCAAACGAGCTAATCAAAGGGTTCACAAAAAAATACGGCCTCAAAACTCTTATATGGTTCCAAGGACATCATTAGTACCAACACAATTCAGCACGAAAAGAATATCAAAAAACACCCGCGCCAATGGAAAATCAACCTGATCAAAGAAAACAATCCTGAATGGCTAGACATCACACATCAGCTATTAGAAACTAAAATATAAAATTTAATGGTACGAACTACTTTTTTGACTGCCCTTGGCATAGGCTTGAAAGCCACACCATCATTTGCCAAAACAATGAAATCGAGAAGGCACTACCACCGGACTTTAGAGCGGGGCTGGGTGCTGGAAACCGATAGAGCACCTTCTCGAAACTGGCGAGCCAGTTATTTTTGGCTCGAAACTGGTGAGCCATTTGTTTGGCTCAAAACTGTTTATTGATCTTATGCGTTTACACAAGAAACCTTGGCGCAGGGGTCAAGAGATATATTTTGCTTAACAGGCCATGCGCTGTTTTTCTCAATAACTGTCGTGTTCACACTGGGATTAAGTGGAATAATCATCGCCGTTTGAGATTGTGATGGAACAACAGCCAAAGCAGCGGCTGCCAGAAATGCAGTTGAAAGCGCGGTAAGTGCGAAGCGTATAAACATGGTAACCTCCTGTTTGGCTCTACGTGGCCGTTTGTGTTGATCTTCATTCAAAATACATCGAGTTGCTGTTTTTATTTTTGTGCAACTGGTTTGCCTTAACTTGAGATCAACCTATCAGAGGCAAACAGAATACTATCTGAATACACTGTTCATCTTGCGTTCATGTTTAGGTTAGTGGCTAAATTTAGCCAGTTTTGTTAATCTTTTTTAACAAGATTAGATAAAACGCCTGCGTTAAGCATTAACAAACTTGCACTCCAAGCCGTGTTTATTCTTCAAATTAAACCATGAGTGAGAAGTGGTGTATCCAGGAAAAATTCTTAAGTAAGACTGAACCTGTCTCAAAGCATTCATCGGCCTGCGTATTATTTCCATAAATAAACAGACTTTCCTTCAACGCAACACTTTGCCCTATATCTGGCTGATGGATTCATCATTACAAAGACAGGGTTGTTAGCTGGTCCTGAATAGGAATTTTGAAATGAACCTGCCTTTGCTTCTTGGTGCTTTTTTTGGCCTGACCGCTGTTGCGGCTGGTGCCTATGCCAACCATGGGATTGATCCCGACGACGTTGAAAAAGTGATGTTAGCTGTGCGTAGCCAGCAAATTCACGGCTTGGTGATGCTGATTTTGGGCTTCTCAAGCTATACCCCATTGCCTGATGGGCTGAGAACAAAATTAAAAATTTCAACAGGATTATTTACCCTTGGCATTTTGCTGTTTGCAGGTGTAATATTCTTGAAATACTTCCTTGGGTTTACAGCCCTTGGCTTTTTAGTTCCCTTTGGCGGGGTAACGATCATATTTGGCTGGTTGGCTTTGGTTTGGGCTGGTTTCGCTCACGGGGTCAAAGCGTGTGACTAATTGAGTTTGCTCTTGCGGTTCATAAGTTAAAATATCACCAGGTTGGCAATCGAGATATTCACAAATCGCTTCAATCGTTGCAAAACGAACACCCTTAACCTTACCCGATTTCAACAAAGATAAGTTGGCTTCTGTAATGCCGATATGTGCTGCAAGTTCACGTGAAGATGTCTTTCGACGTGCAAGCATAATATCTAGGGTTACAATAATCGGCATCGGTTATATAGGTTCTTTCACACATTTAAATGATCTGTTGGCTTTCTTCCTGCAATTCTAGCCCACGCTTTAACAATACCGCAACAGCCAATAACGTCACCCCAATAACGCCAAAAACCAGTTCAATATCCAAAGGTATCAAGTTGAACAGTGACATTTTAGTCTCCTGATAGCCATATGTCAGGACGAATGGCATTAATCCGTCAATTAAAACAATAAAGACCCAAAACCCAATAAGCCCGAGGGCAATATTTCGAATCGATATCGCAATATCCACATCAAAAGCCTGCCGCTTCAAAAATTGTTTAAAAAATTTATGTACAGACCAAAATGCCCAACCAATACTGACAAATAACACCGAGTACAAAGAAACACCGACAAAAAGCTTCCACATAACAAGCGGTCCATGAGCGCTTTTAATGCCTTCTAATTCAAAAACCTTAGATGTATCGCCCCAAAAAGCGTTCAACCAAGCATCCAGTACATCAATAAAGTTAAAAGCAAAAGCCAGAAACATCAGCGTTCTAATAACGTTCACAACGGCTCTATCGGTAAATGTGATTTTTCTAAACATACGTTTTTATAACTCGTTTCATAAAAAAGTCAAATTCTTAAAACAGTAATTAATTATTGTTTTACGATAATAATTTATGTTGACACAATGAAATCATCGTGTATTTCTGGCTCCCAAGACGGTCGATGAGAAAATGAATAATCGCAAAGGGAATGGGACCTTGCGTTTAGATATAAAATTAAGGACGAAAAAATGACGCATAAACAAAAACGGCTCAAAAACATTGCGACAGGGCTGGCTCTTTCACTAACAGCATTGGCGTTGGCAACACCAGCAATGGCAGGCCCTGGCAACACTCAAGGATTTGACTGGTCTGGGTTTTATCTTGGCGCTCACACCGACTATTCATTCAGCAAGGGCAAAGACATAGCCGCGGCAAAAAAACTCAAAAGTAATACATTCGATCTTGGCCTGCACACAGGCTATAATATTCAGTGGGACAGTATGATTTTAGGTGTTGAAGCAGATTTCAACCCGCTAACATTCTCCAAAAGCAAAAACCTTACAGGTGCCATTACCCGTGCAAGCCTCCAACCTTTAGCAACAACCCGACTTAGAATGGGTTATGCCATGGACCGCGCTTTGTTGTTTGGTACCGGTGGTTTGTCCTTTGGTTCTGGCTCCTTAAAGGGCGGCGGCAAAAAATCTGACAAAATGCATGTTGGCTGGGTTCTTGGTGGCGGCATGGAGTACGCCGTCAATAACAACTGGATATTGCGCGCCCAATATTTGTATCACAACTACGGCAAAGCCAAAAACTACAAACTGTTACCAGCAGCACGCAAAGTTAAATACAATGCTGCTCACAGCTTAAGTCTTGGTGTCTCTTACAAATTCTAAAACCCTGCAGATACAGAAACGGGTCATGGTCAACAACACCCTCTCGCCCGTAACCGTTGTTAATCACAACTCGTTTCTGTTTTCATTTTTATACGATTAATGGTTTCACATGCAGATGCTTTAGGTTAGTTTCAAAATCAAAACTTAACTGTGAGGCCTTATGTCGTCTAAAGACAAATCATCAAAAGAAATTTTGCAACGCGCTTATGATTTAAAATCAAAGCAAGACACCCGCGAACTTTATCGCGATTGGGCCTCAACATATGAGCAAACAATGGTAGATGGCCTAACCTACTCCTCCCCTCAAAACATCGCAGACTTGCTCCAGGCTCATGTCTTAGACAAACAGGCCCTTATTGCCGATATTGGTTGCGGCACCGGTTTAACCGGCCAGGCAGCATTTGACCGGGGCTATACAAACCTTGTTGGTTTAGACTTTAGCGATGAAATGCTTGAGCAGGCCCGCAAACGCAACATCTATCAATCCCTTTTAAATGCAGACCTGACCGAAACATTAGACATTGAAACGGGACAATATGAAATCGCCATTTCATCGGGTATTTTCACCTATGGTCATTTAGATGCAAGTTGCCTTGATGAAATTTTCAGAATCATAAAGAAAGACGGCTTGTTCATTTGCGTTGTGCGATTGCAGGTCTGGGAACCGTTGGGCTTTGCCGATAAATTTGCAAACATGGAACACAGTGGATTAATCCAAATCCTTGAAAGCAAAGAGTTTGGCAATTACCAGACCTCACAAAGCGCTGACGGACGCTATTTAGTCATCAAAAAAGTATAAAAGTTTGATTGTCGCAATTCCAGAGCAAGATGTCTTAGTGTTTGCTCAAAGCAACAATCAAACTCACTTTATGTGGCTTTCTATGCAGCCTTCAAAGCGTAAACTTCAGGCCCTGATCACTGATGTCATATAAACCAATAAAGCCAAAAACCCTGCAGCGGCCGAGATTGTTATGACCAAAAATGCCGGATAACCAAATAGAAATACGATCAATCCCAAAACCGCCAGAATGCTAAAAATAGCGAGTACGATGTCTTTTTCTTTACCAAAACGAACCGCTTTAACAATTGAACCGACCATAGGTATATAACCTAGAAAGTCCAGAAAACCGTTCGAATCCGAGGTTTTAGATGCGGCGGCATCCAAAGTAGTATTTGTCATTATTTTCTCCGTGTCTGTCAAAGTGTCTGTCAAAATGACTATTTTTATCCCCTTTGGTATATTATGTTTCTTCCAACATACAGAAGACGACAACCTGCCGCACGAATAAAGTTTCTGTGGATGGCCATAGTTTCACCACGAAAATTGTGAGATACTTACAGCAAGTATGTGAAACCTCTGATATAGGGGTCTCAACATCACAAAGGCCAAATCAATTCCCGGGGGCTTGTGTGATGTGTTATCATATTTCGGGTGAACAAATATCTTGGAAAGAATACTCCCCATGAAAAAAATTATTGCTGTTATGGCCATGTCTCTTGCTCTTACAGCTTGTGATGATGGCGCTGAAAAAGAAAAAGCCGCCAAAGCCGCGGCTGAAAAAGCAGAAGCTGCTAAAAAAGCGGCTGAAAAAGAAAAGGCTTCAATGGCTGAAAAAGCTAAAAAAGCGGCAGAAGAAGCAAAAGCCAAAGTAGAAGCTGAAGCAAAAGCTGCTGCTGCAAAAGCTGAAGAAATGAAAAAAGCTGCGGCTGAAAAAGCAGAAGCAGCAAAAAAAGCGCTGGAAGAAAAAGCCGCGGCCGCTAAAAAAGCAACCGAAGATGCTGCCAAAGCAGCCGCTGAAAAAGCAGAAGCAGCAAAAAAAGCGCTGGAAGAAAAAGCCGCTGCTGCCAAAAAAGCAACTGAAGATGCCGCCGCTGCTGCCGCCGATAAAGCAAAAGCTGCTGGCGAGGCCGCAAAAAACGCAACTGAAGGTGCTGTCGATAAAGCAAAATCTGCTGCCGAAGCTGCAAAGAATGCAACTGAAGGCGCAATGGACAAAGCCAAAGACGCAACAACAGATGCCGTCAAAAAAGCAACTGAATAATCATCTGTCTTCAAACAAAAATCCTCAAAAGGGCGGCGCAATGCTGCCCTTTTTTATATCTGGAACATGCCGTGATTAAATCTCATCGAGCATTCACTTGCGGGTATCAGGCAGACCTTGAAAAACAAAGTTGCTCACAGAGCAAAGTGAATTCAATTCAACCCGACACGCGCCAGCAAAAACCCATCAACAACTCAACTACCTGAATTTTGACCAACCGCCTTACGCACTATTTTTGCCAGCGCCAAGCCAATGCACGTCAACCCCGCGCTCGACATAGGGGGGGGAGACTGATGGTGAAAATCTGGCAGTATAAGAGGCAAGTCGCGTCATACCAAAACTCATCAACCTGCAAACTTAGATTTAAACTCTGCTCCAGCCCTTACAACCTCATCCACCAGTAAATCCAAATCGCGAAACCGTGTGCGATGGTTGGTGATGTTCACCCGTATCGCCGAACGCCCGTTCAGTGTCGTGATTGACGGTGCAGCGATGCCGCTTTCTTGTAGGCGGATGACGATTTCTTCGTTCAGATCATCGCCGCCTATATACCGAAAGCACACCACACTCGTCACTGCAGGGGCAAGGAGTTGCAACTTCGAATGTGCCTCAACCAGCCCCGCCAAATACGCTGCTTGCGCACAATTCCTCGTAATCGCCGCGCCCAACTTCCCTGTGCCATGCTCGCTAATTTGCGCCCAGATTTTCAAGGCTCTAAACCCGCGCGATAATTCGGGGCCGTATTCCACTGGCCACGGATTGCCCGCCGCCAAGCCACGCTCAGCCCCTTTTAAATAAGCAGGGCGATTTGAAAATGTCGCACGGTGAGCCTCTCCATCACGGACCAAAACAAAGCCCGCATCATAATTGACATGCAGCCATTTATGAAAATCAAAGGCAATGCTATCGGCCCGCTCTAAGCCGCCCAAACGCGGCCGCACATGGTCTGATAAAACACCGGCCGCTCCAAACGCCCCATCCACATGGAACCACATATTTTCGGCCCGTGCCAAATCAGCCAGCGCGCTCAAATCATCAATCGCCCCAACATTCACACTGCCCGCCGTACCAATAACACAAAACGGTTTTTTGCCCGCCGCGCGGTCTTTATCAATTGCTGTTTGCAGCGCTACCAAATCCATTTCAAACACATCGTTAGTTGGAATTTGCACCAAGGCATCACTGCCCAAGCCCAAAATATCAAACGCCCGCGCCACGCAAGCATGAGCCTGATTTGAACAATACCCAACCAGCGCACCAGCCTCATTGGCCGCATTGCCGCTCTTGCGATTTTCCAACCCCAGCGCTTTTTCACGCGCCACTTTGAGCGCAATAATCGTTGCCATTGACGTACCCGACACCACCAAACCACTGGCCTCATCAGGAAACGAGAACATCTCCTTTACCCACGCCACAACCTGCTTTTCAACATACATCGCCCCATGGTCACGCCCGCCCAAATTAGCATTCATCGCCGCTGCCGCAATATCGGCAATCAACCCACTGCTAGAACCTGCCCCATGCACCCAACCAAAAAACCGCGGATGCGTATTGCCGACACCATAAGCCAGCAAATCTTGTGCGCGTTGGCGCACCGCTTCAACACCCACACCGTCCATCGGCAACGGTTCCTGAAACGAGTATTTCATCTCATCACGAAGCGGTGTCCAAACCCGCCCACTATTAACGCCCTGCATTTTATCAATCGCGGCATCAAGCATCTTGTGCGCCTGGGCGCGATACTCCTCCCAATCATCAGGATCAAGCGTCTTGTTGACCATGTTTTTATTCCTCATTTATCTAGGGTCAGCCTAAGCTAATTCCCACATGAATGCCAGATGAACAACCCGTTCAGATTGGGTTCGGATTAGGTTCGCTATACCTGTTTTCAAGATGAATACGGTAAACGCTTTCATCGATAGTTTTTCAAGGTCGCCAGCCTCTTTTGGGGATGGCATCAACTTTGAAACCTCGACCCCGGGGACAGTTTAATAGAGAACATGACTTTTCCGCCCCCTCTCGCCATGTCTCATTAATCTGTCTCCGGCTTTGGTTTTTCAACACCTTTAAAATTTCAGTATTCGTGTAAAGCCTCAGCATTCGTGCTTGCTTAACAAAAGCGCATGATGGTGCCAGCGCCCACCATTTTAACAACGAAACTAAAAACTGAAATCGCAACAGCAAATACTCTTGTGAAAAACAAGCCGCTGCCCCTTTCAATTGACGCTCGCACTGACTAGATTAACTCTAACTGTTTAATTTATACCAATATTTGGAGCGATCATGTCAACTCGGCACACAAAAGTCCTTATCCTCGGCTCAGGCCCTGCAGGATACACAGCAGCAATTTACGCCCAGCGCGCTATGCTTAATCCGTTGGTCATTCAAGGCATACAACCAGGCGGTCAATTGACCATCACTACAGATGTTGAAAACTACCCCGGATACGCCGAACCCGTGCAAGGCCCGTGGATGATGGAGCAAATGGAAGCGCAAGCAAGAAACGTTGGCGCCGAAATTATTGCCGATCATATCCACAAAGTTGACCTTAACACCCACCCATTCAAACTCACGGGCGATGCGGGCGAATATACCTGCGATAATCTGATTATTTGCACGGGCGCACAAGCGCGCTGGCTTGGTTTGGAATCAGAAGAAAAATTCCAAGGCTTTGGCGTTTCAGCCTGCGCCACCTGTGATGGGTTTTTCTATCGCGATAAAAAGGTAATGGTTATTGGCGGCGGCAACACGGCGGTTGAAGAAGCCTTGTTCCTCACCAACTTTGCCAGCGAAGTGGTTTTGGTCCATCGCCGCGATGAATTGCGCTCAGAAAAAATTCTTCAACACCGCTTGCTTAAACATCCAAAAGTTTCAGTCATGTGGGATTCAGTCCTTGAAGAAGTTTTAGGCGATGATGACCCTAAAAGCGTTACTGGCGCACGCATTAAAAATGTTAAGACAGGCGAAACACAAGACGTTGATTGCCACGGCATTTTCATCGCCATTGGCCATAAACCTTCAACCGAATTATTTGAAGGCCAATTGGAAATGAAACAGGGCGGTTATCTGGTCACCGCACCAGACTCAACCGCCACCAATATCAATGGCGTTTATGCAGCAGGCGATGTGACAGACGACAAATATCGCCAAGCTGTCACCGCAGCCGGCATGGGCTGCATGGC
>JALWJW010000417.1 GCA_026996935.1 Hyphomicrobiales bacterium | reverse complement strand
CCACAACCCATTAAAACGGGATCTTTGCCAAACTCATCTTTTAGCGCGCCCGCAGCAACTTTTAACGACGGATTGCTTTCTGCAACCTCAAGAGCCGGGCTTGCGCCGCCATCGCTTGAAAACTCAACGCTACAATCGGCAGGCAAGCGTGCTTTCACGAATGCTCTAAAACCATCAAGTACCTTTTGTGGATCTTGTTCACCCACCAAACGGAACGATATTTTCGCCGAGGCTTTTGAGGGAATGACCGTCTTTGTTCCCTCACCTGTATAGCCGCCCCAAATGCCATTAACATCTGCGGTTGGCCGCGACCAAATTTGTTCGAGCATTGTGTAGGATTTTTCACCGGCTGGATGGGAAAGGCCAACCCCGCCCAAAAATTCCTCATGAGATAAATCAAGCTTGTCCCATTGGGCCTTGGTATCGCTGGATAAGTCTTTTACCCCGTCATAAAACCCGTCAATCATCACTTTGCCATTTGCATCGTGCATCTCACCCAGAATTTTAGTGAGAACACGAATAGGGTTTATTGCAGCGCCACCATACAAACCAGAGTGCAAATCAATCGAGGGACCGGTAATGGTGATTTCATCATGCACCATGCCGCGCAAACGGGTGGTGATTGCTGGCGTTGTTTCATTCCACATGCCCGTATCACATACCAGCGCCACGTCATGAGACAATTCTTTGATGTTTTGCGAAAGAAATGCATCAAGCGATGGGCTGCCAGATTCTTCTTCGCCTTCAAAAAGTAGCGACATATTCACATTTAACGTAAATGACGCATTGATCATGGCGCGCACTGCTTCTATGAATGTCAGCAATTGGCCTTTGTCGTCGGCAGAACCGCGCGCATACATGCGTTCATTGCCATCATCGCCTACAATTCTTGTTGGCTCAAATGGTGGGGTGTTCCATTCATCAAGCGGTTCTGGAGGTTGCACGTCATAGTGGCCATAAAACAGAATATGAGGGATATGTTTGCCAATGACATTTGAGCGATCATTGTTGATGTAATGCGCAACTACCATGGGATGGCCGGGGGTTTGGCGCATTGTCGCATCAAAACCCAACTCGTTCAGAGTATCGACCAACCATTGTGCCGCGGTTTTACAATCAGCTTTGTAAGCGGGATCTGTTGAAACAGACGGGATTTTCAAAAAGCTTTCCCATCGCGAAAGGCTTTGCTCCAATGTTTCATCAACAGATAGTAAGACCTGCTCAAGTGTTGTCATGGGGATATATCTCTCTGTTTGCTAGAAATTAGTCCATTTTGGGTATCGCCGTATATGAGGCATTAAAGAGATAACAGATGAGCACACAACAATTCGATTTGGCAAGAGATAGCCTTCAGGCACCAGACCCAAGCCAAACAACATACATTAAGCTGGTTGGCTTTCAAAAGTGGCAACGCTTTCGTTCGCAAATTAATCTTTATTATTTTTGGGAAAAGCGCTGGTTTTTCATCTCGATGCTGATTGGCTACATCTTCCTTGAAATGCCAACACCTGATGGTTTAACCCGTGAAGGCCAGATTGTTTTAGCAATGTCGTTAATGGCAACCATCATGTTTGTGACGGAACCTATTCCACTACCTACGGTGGCGCTGTTGATTATTGCCGGACAGGTTATTTTGCTTGGACTTGAATCAACCGAAGTGGCAAAAAGCCTGATGACTGATTCTGTACTGTTTATTATGGGCTCGCTAATGCTGGCGGTGGCTGTGGTTAAACAGAAGCTGGATAAACGGATAGCCTGGTTTATTGTACGAATGACGGGCACAAAAACGGTTTGGATTGCTTTTGGTATCTCATCTGTTTCTGGCATTATGGCATCTTTTGTAGGCGAACATACGGTTGCAGCCATGATGTTGCCTGTGGGGATAACGTTGATTACATTGACATCTGATGACCCAAAAAAGGTGAAAAACTTAGCCGCAGTATTGTTATTTTCTATTGCTTATGGTTGTTCAATTGCCTCAATCGGTACACCGTCAGGTGGCGCGCGCAATGCGATTATGGTTGGCTATTGGAAAGAGTTTTTCTTTGACCCCAATAGCCCGGACACTGCAAAGTATCTTATCGATTATGCGAAATGGATGACTTATGCGTATCCGATGTTTTTGCTGCAATTGCCGCTCGTTACATTGATTTT
>JALWJW010000416.1 GCA_026996935.1 Hyphomicrobiales bacterium | reverse complement strand
CCGTCTTCAACAAAAATTTCCAACGTCACATCACGCCCTGACATGGTGATAAAATGATCACTGACTTTGGCAAGATTGCCGGCAACCAGCGCAAACAAATAACTGGGCTTGGGAAATGGGTCTTCCCATATAGCAAAGTGGCGATCAGTGCCTTCGATGTCGCCTTCAAGAACCTTATTGCCATTTGAAAGCAAAACAGCATTGGTTGCTTTTTCCGCTTCAATGCGAACGCGGTACCGTGCAAGAATATCAGGACGATCAAGGAAGAAGGTGATACGGCGAAACCCTTCTGCTTCACACTGGGTGCAATAATTGCCGCCACTGCGATAAAGCCCGGAAAGGGCTGTATTGTTTTGCGGATCGCAGGTGGTTTCCATTTCAAGGGTAAAATGATCTCGAGGAATATGGGTGATAATCAATTTATCTTTCGAAACCCGATATTGATCACGCTCAAGCGGCACACCTGTAATGGCAATAGAGTTCAGATTAATGTTTTCACCATCAAGAACCAGAGGTCCGTGCGGGGCGCTGACATTTGGGTTGGTGCGAAAGTCAATACGGGTAAAAACATGTGTTTTATTTGGGTCTAATTTAACATCAAGCGATACATGGTCGATTAAATATGCAGAAGGCTGATAGTCTTTTAAATGAATAGTTTGTGCTGTATCGGATGACATTTTATCTTATCCTTGAATTGATTCTTTATTAAAATTGATAGCAAATAAATCCGGCATGTCCCACAATATAAAAAATTGACCAAATGGTTTGTTTTTAGTATTTGCGCTATGAACCAGTTTGGTTAGATTAGAAAAAACAAAGGAAACGCGATGGGCTTTTTAACAACCCATGTTCTTGATACCGCACGCGGAATACCTGCTGCAAATATGAACATTGAATTATATCGAATTATAGATGGGCAACCGGTTCACTTAAAAACTGTTGTTACGAATGATGACGGGCGTGTTGATGGGCCAATTTTGCCCGAAGATGAATTTACTGTTGGCATATATGAACTGCGCTTTTTTGCAGGGGATTATTTGCGCAGTCATAATAGCGATCTGCAAGAACCGTTGTTTTTAGACATGATTCCGCTTCGCTTTGGTATCGCTCAGGCAGGATCGCATTATCATGTCCCTTTACTGATCTCACCCTTTGGGTATTCAACCTATCGGGGGTCCTGATTGATGTCGGCCAAATCCATTAAATTTTTCCACGGTACAGAATTGGTTGAGTTGACAAATGTCGGCCCGAACGAAACGGTCTTGGATTACCTACGCTTGCGCCAACATTTAACCGGCACCAAAGAAGGTTGCGGGGAGGGTGATTGCGGGGCATGCACGGTGGCTATCGGGCAGTTACAAGATGGAAAAGTTGTCTATCAACCGGTCAATAGTTGCATTCAGTTGCTCGGAAGTCTTGATGGTAAAGAACTTGTCTGTGTTGAAGATTTAGCCTCGTCAACCAGAGAGCTTCATCCCGTGCAAAGGGCAATGGTTGAAAACCACGGCTCACAGTGTGGTTTTTGTACGCCAGGGTTTATTATGAGTTTGTTTGTTCTCCAGCATGAGGGAAGTAACCCGACCAGAGATGAAATCAATACGGCCCTTGCTGGTAACCTATGTCGTTGTACTGGTTATCGCCCCATTGTTGATGCGGCAAAACAGGTGTGTAGTGAACCTGCCCCCCAAAGGCCGCTAAGCCTGTTTGCTTTATTGGCCCGCGACAAGGATGTTTTTATTGGCAATGAAGATAGCTTTTTTGCCAGCCCGACGAACGAAACCGCATTGGCAAAATTGCGCCACGAGCATCCAGATGCCATTTTAGTGGCTGGTGCAACCGATGTTGGTTTGTGGATTACCAAACAATTACGCCAGTTGCCAAAAGTCATTTACTTAGGCGGTGTTAAAAGCCTGCAAACCATCGCGGTTGAAACGGCTGATTTAGTCATTGGCGCCGGGGTCACATATGCGCAGGCGCTACCACACCTGGAAGCCCTTCACCCGGATATTGGCCAGGTTGTTCGCCGCATTGGTTCAAAACAGGTGCGCGCTGTCGGCACTATTGGCGGTAATATTGCCAATGGATCACCCATTGGTGACATACCGCCGATGTTGATTGCTCTTGGCGCAAAAATTGAATTGGCGAGCCCAATAGG
>JALWJW010000415.1 GCA_026996935.1 Hyphomicrobiales bacterium | reverse complement strand
GGCCACTTCTTGTAGGGCTTCTAAATGTTTTTTTGCATCGCTGGCCTTGCCTGCCAGAAGAGCTTCCCACTGACGATCTTGCAGCATTTCAATTTCTGCGGCCTTGCTCCGGGCGATATTTTCATCAGTTGTGTGCAGGGCGGTTCTGACAAGAGTGCGTTTTTCCAGCCCGTGATACCTTTTGGGCACACGCCTGAAATGTTGAAAAAGCCCTTTCTTTCCTCGTCTTGAAATACCCATACCAAAACTTTGTTTCGCAAAATGTTACACAAATTGTTTCGCAAATTTGAAGTGTATTGGCAAGGATAAATATCCAAACCCTGAAAAAATATATGTATTACAATGGGTTAAAAATTTATTGGGAAAAGCAAATGGCGGAGAGACAGGGATTCGAACCCTGGGAACGCTTGCACGCTCGCTGGTTTTCAAGACCAGTGCATTCGACCACTCTGCCATCTCTCCGTTTTTCGATGCGAATAGTTTTCGCCAAATGCGCGATATTTAATAGCAGGGTTTTCAGGATTGGCAAGCAGCCATTTCAACTTTTTTGAAAATTTATCCAAGCCGTGCCACAATACGTTCAAATTTAGGCCTTAAAAAGCGTCGTAAGTAAAATTGGGCAACAAAATGGTCTTCGATAAGGTCATAATAAGGGATTCAAATACGTGAAACTGAAACAAATCGTCTTCTCAAAACGAATCTTTCGAGTGCTATGGGCTTTACTTTTGGCTGTTTTGACCATGGGCACGTCATTAAGTTCAAATGTTGCCGCGCAATCTACTTTGGATAAGCTTTCTTTTGTTAAAAAGATTAAGCTTGCGAAAGCAGGCGATATTGAAGCGCAATTAGCTGTGGCGGCTGACTATGAACTAGGGCGCAATAACGCCCGCAAAAACCTGTTAAAAGCTGCCCGCTGGTACCGTAAAGCGGCGAAACAAGGCGATGCTCAGGGCCAGTTTAAACTCGGTCGAATTCTCCACACGGGTGGACGTGGCATTAAGAAAAGTCCGCAATTGGCAGTTCCATTATATGAATCAGCAGCAAAGCAAGGCAACGCCAATGCGCAATATTGGCTGGGCATGTCATATCAGCATGGCGACGGGATTAAGGCAGATGAAAAAAAGGCAATCATCTGGTATGAAAAAGCAGCAACTCAAGGACTGGCCGCTGCACAAAATAATTTGGGGCTTATGTATCTGAACGGTAAATATGTAACACGTGATCTGTCAAAAGCCTTTAGCCTGTTTTCCAAAGCCGCTGAAAAAGGCGATCCGTGGGCAATGAACAATCTGGGCGGGTTATACGAAATGGGTTGGGGAACTAATGCCGACCGTTCCAAAGCCAAAACCTTTTATCAGAAAGCGGCGGAAAAAGGCAATGAAAGCGCCCAACGAAATCTTGAACGCTTAAATTCTTAGAACCATATTTGTGAACTGTTGGATGTTTTAGCACACAAAATGCTACCCGAATTGTGAAATATTCGAATTTGTCTATATTATGTGGTGGCGCTTGGGTAAGAAGCCGTGTAAACTTTTGTTTAGAGTGGTTCTAATAATCATTTTCAACAATTGGAGAGACAGACATGAGTACTGATTTACCTGAGCGCGATGGCGATGGCTATTTACGCAGTATGGACGATTGGACACCCGAAGTAGGGGCTGCTATGGCTGCAGCAGATGGTTTTGAGTTAAGTGATGAGCATTGGGAGCATATTAATAAGGCGCGCGAGTATTTTGAAGATTCTCAAACCGTGCCACCAATCCGCAAATTCATTAAATACGTAAATGGCGACAAAAAAGCCATGTTTGCATTATGGCAAACAGGCCCAATGAAGCCGATTACCAAATACGGCGGACTGCCAAAACCAACTGGCTGCGTATAAGCCTAAAACTTGTCTACTATTTGCACAAACACCATTATATAGACATTTTAAGCATGGCGATAATATTGGGGCAGGGCGATCCGTTTGGCATTGCCAAGAGAGCTTCAATAAGATTGTCACTATTTATTAAAGCCAGCTTGCCCAAACAGCATGTTGGCTTTTTTAATCATAGCGAAGCGATCAAGCAGCGCGTCAAGGTCATCTTTTGCCCATTCCAACAATTTCCTGCCTTGCGGACTATTTTGCCCGGCAATCATATTGACAATGCTATCAAGCAAAAACAC
>JALWJW010000414.1 GCA_026996935.1 Hyphomicrobiales bacterium | reverse complement strand
CAAAACACCCTACCCGCCATCAGGTCCACAACGTGACAAGTGCAATATGGAAAAACCAAAGTGATTAAGCCAGAAAAACAACAACTTTTGCGCATGTAAACGTACTTGCCAGATGAAAGAAAACGCCTCCCTTAGTCGCCTTTGCTCACCCATTCTTTCATATCACCTGTTGCGTAATCGGCGTGCATGGCGCCCATGCTGGTTTTGTACCAGCTTAGTTTTTCGCGCAAGTTTACTACGGTGCCGACGATGATCATGGCGGGGCCATTAATGTCGGCGGTTTTCATCACATCACAAAGTGTGGCCAGTGTGGCGGTGACGACTTGTTGGTTGGGGCGGGTGCCGTTGTCGATCACGGCGACAGGCAGGTCTTTTGCCGCACCGCGCTCGATAAAGCCTTTGCAAAGGTGCGGTAAGTTTGACAGTCCCATATAAATTGCCACGGTTTGGTTGGGGCGCAATAAAACGTCCCAATCCACATCAAGCACACCATCGCGCCCGTGGGCTGTTGTAAATACACATGCCTGAGCGTGGTCGCGGTGGGTTAGCGGAATGCCAGCGTAAGTCGAGCAACCAGAGGCCGCCGTAATGCCTGGCACCACCTGGAATGGAATTTTTTCAACAGCCAGCGCTTCAATCTCTTCACCACCGCGACCAAAAATAAATGGATCGCCGCCTTTAAGGCGTAGAACACGTTTGCCTTGCTTGGCTAAATCAACCAGCATTTGTGAAATGTCTTCTTGAGGAACAATGTGTTGCTGGGGCTGTTTACCGACATAAATCCGCTCAGCATCGCGGCGCACAAGGCTCATAATCCCATCCCCTACCAAACGGTCAAACACCACCACATCGCAAAGCTGCATCAGGCGCAGCGCGCGGAAGGTGAGCAAATCAGGATCGCCCGGCCCTGCGCCAACCAAATAAACCTCGCCCAGTTTAGGACGTTCCAACCCAGCGGCGGCGGCTTCAACTTCAGCTTTTAATTGTTCGGTCGCACCTTCTACATCGCCAGCTAAAAATAAATCGGCCACGGGGCCTGTGGTGACGCTTTCCCAAAACTTCAGACGGGCGGCACCTGACTTAATTTTAGCCATGGCCCCATCACGAAAGCTGCCGAGAAAACGGGTCAGGTCGCCATAAGTTGCAGGCAGCATCACCTCAAGGCGGGCGCGGATTGTGCGGCCTAAAATGGGCGATGCACCGCCTGTTGATATGGCCAGAATAAGCGGATCACGATCAACAATGGACGGGGTGATAAAATCACAATTTTCAAGCACATCTGCCACATTAACCAGAACGTTTTTGGCCCGTGCTGCATCGGCCAGGCCCTGATCATCATCGGGGTTGTCTTGCGCACCATAGGCAACGGCGCAATCTTCTAAATCGCTTTCAATGAAGCTGCGTGCGATATGGGTGAAATTTTTATGTTTTGAAAGCTCAACAAATTCGCTGCCCAGTTCATCGGCGAGAACTTCAACCTTAGCACCAACACTCAAGGCCCGCTCAACACGCCGCGCCGCAACAGTGCCACCACCCGTGACGATGACTTTTTTACCCTTTAAATCTAGGAATACTGGCAGATGGTCCATGGTCTGTTCTCTCTTACACTTTTTGTTGCCCATTGTTTAGCTGTTGGCACACATTTGTCAAAGGGGTTATGTAGCCGCATTTGGGTTGGGGGATGTCGGGGGCAGAATATGGTAAGGGTGTGAGGGGCGGTTTACGGATAGGGTTAGGTTCCATTCACGCTAATGGCTTCGCCATACGCTGCACTAGCGCGGCGCATGAGCGCCGAGGGCCCTTGCCCCTAGTCGTTCGGCTGCGCCTCCTCCGCCGAAGTTTACGGGGAGTTTCCAGTCATACGCTGGAGCCAAGTCTTGGATTTCTGAAACTAGGGCCGACTGGCCCTCGGCGCTTATGCGCCGCGACTTTATCGGAGACATGCCTTCGCATGAAGCGCAGCGTACGAGCAATGCGAGTTAGCATAAGACAAGCAAAAAACCAAGCCTATCCGTCGTCATGTCGTTCAATCTTCCTCGGGCATATGTTCATCTGCCCATTTGACCATCAGCTCACCCATTTCTTTGGCAGCCTGGGGGTGCATGTCGTAGATTGTTATGCGTTTGCCTTCTTTGAGGGTGACGCGCAACAAGGGGATGCCGTTTT
>JALWJW010000413.1 GCA_026996935.1 Hyphomicrobiales bacterium | reverse complement strand
ACGACGCTGGCTTTTGGGTTGGCGTTATTTGTTGCGAGTAGTGCAGTTCGGGCTGACGAAAAGGTTGAATATGGTCAGTATCTTTCAAGTTCTTGCGTAACATGCCATCAGTTATCTGGTGCAGATAACGGAATTCCGGCAATTGTTGGCTGGGATAAAGAGGCTTTTGTTGAAGTATTGAATTCATACAAAACCAAAGAACGCGAAAACAAAGCCATGCAAGTGATCGCCGCGGGCCTGGCCAAAGAAGAGATGGAAGCTTTGGCTGCATATTTCGGCTCGTTAAAACCAAAAGAATAACCAAAAAACAACACAATAAAACGCAATAAATGAAAAATATCTATTGTTAATAATTTCAAATCCTAGAGGAGGGAACTAAATGAAATTAACTAGACGTGGGTTTAACGCTGCAGCAGGTGCCGCAGGTTTAACACTTGGCCTTGGTACTGCTACGCAGGTTTTTGGTGCAGGAGATGCAAAACCAAAAGTCGTCGTAATCGGTGGCGGTACAGGCGGTGCAACTGCAGCGCGTTATGTCGCTAAAGATTCTAAAGGCGGTATCGATGTTACTTTGATCGAGCCAACAAAACGCTATTATACCTGTTACTTCTCCAATCTTTATATTGGTGGTTTTCGTGATTATGAATCACTTGGCCATTCTTATGATAAGCTTGCTTCTGAATATGGAATTAACGTTGTCCATGATTGGGCAGTTTCGGTAGATCGTAAGAAGAAGGTTGTTGTCCTTGGTTCTGGAGCAATGGTGCCATATGATAAATTGATTGTTTCTCCAGGTATCGATCTGAAGTTTGAATCTGTTGCAGAAGGCTATTCACTGGCAGATCAGGCAATTTATCCACATGCCTGGAAGTCTGGAACACAGGCCAAATTGCTAAAAGCCAAAGTTGAAGGCATGAAACAGGGCGGTACATTTGTAATGGTACCTCCACCAAATCCGTTCCGCTGTCCTCCTGGACCATATGAGCGAATTTCAATGATTGCCAACTACTTTAAAAAGAACAACCCAAAAGCCAAAATTATTGTTCTTGATCCAAAAGACAAGTTCTCCAAAATGGGCTTGTTTAAGGACGGTTGGGAACGTCATTACAAAGGCATGATTGATTGGATGCCTTTATCAACTCTTGGTGGCTTAAAAGGTATTGATACTTCAACAGGAGAGTTCAAAACAGATTTGGACACCTTTAAAGCTGATGCCGGTTGTGTCATTCCTGCAAATACTTCAGGCCATATTGCCAGAATAGCCGGTCTTGCAAATGACAAGGGCTGGTGCCCGATTGAACCAGCTTCAATGAAGTCTCAAGTCGATGGTGACATTTATGTTATTGGCGATGCTTCTGTTGCCTCTGCAATGCCTAAGTCTGGCTTCTCAGCCAACAGTCAGGCCAAAGTTTGTGCCATGGCCGTTCGTGGTGAATTGACAAAATCTAAAGTGTTCCCGGCGAAATTTGCTAACACATGTTGGAGCCTGATTGGTCCGGATGATGGCATTAAAGTGGGCGCGACCTACAAAGCTGGCGCTAAGAAAATTGAGCCAACAGCTAAATTCATCTCCAAAACTGGAGAAGATGCAGATCTACGTAAGGCAACTTATGAAGAGTCAGTTGGCTGGTATGACGGCATCACCAAAGACATCTTTGGTTGATCTCGATCTAAAGACAAAAAGCCTAATGGCCGCTCATGAATAATGAGCGGCCATTTTTTTGTTTCTGCTGCTTATAAATGAAGGGTTTGAACAATTGTCACCGTCTCAAAAACGAAGATTTTTGCAACAGTATTCTGGACTGAATGTTTTCAATAGCTTAAGCGTCGCAAAACTCAGTCGCAACAAAGTAGAACAATTTCCGCTTTGAGCCCTTTGTGAGAAATGCTGTCTAAAAGTTAATGATCAGTTTCGGTTAGATCTTCAGCGAGCATAAGAGCGTTGCCATCGGGGTCGTAAAATGTTGCTGTTTTGACCATGCCTTCCACAACATCCGTTTCACCATCAAACCTCACTTTGGCCTGTTCCAGTTTTTGACGGGCGGTATCTAAGTCAGTAATCCCAAAAACGGGAACGCAGTTGCCAGGTTCTGGCTTGGTATGTTCGCCAAGGCCAATTGTTACACCAGACGTTTTGGTCTGGAGTTCCGACCAGCCTGCTTCATCCGCATGATAGATGACCTGAAATCCGAGCATGCTTTCGTACCACTTGGCGCTTATGTGGCGATCTTTGACCGACAGAGCGATAGTGATGGTTTCTTCTAGCGAAATGAGCGACATGGTCTTCCCTTTTGTCTAAAAATCCAGTAACTATACTTAATGGACATTAAAATGCTTGTCAACATTACCTCGAAGGCGTGGGCGCTGCCGATTCTTTCAAATATGCATGATGGCGTTGCAGGACGGCAAGCAACACTGCTAACTGCAACAGGTGCGAGTAGGACCGCCTTTGCCCAAAGTATGAGCCACCTTATCAAGATTGGGCTGTTAGAACGAAACCCCGGTCACGGACATCCTCTGCGACCAGAATTTCGCCTTACACCTATTGGCATTAGGGTCGCTGAAATCGCAAACAAAGTTCAAAGCATTTCTAGAGGTGAAGGTCAGGATTTGCTTCGTCGATCATGGACGCTGCCAGTTTTGACATCGCTTTATACGCCAAGCCATTTCAATGATATTAAGCGAAACCTACTGACAATCACAGATCGTGCATTATCGCAATCTTTGAAGTCTATGGAAGAGAGAAGTTGGGTGCTTCGTAGCGTTGACAATGCCGCACGCCCTCCAAGGTCTATCTACAGTGCCGTTAACACTGGGGGAGTTATAAGTAAGGTTACTGGACCTGAAATCAATTTTTTCCAGCAGTGATCAAAAGTTCGCAGTGGTTCTCAAACATCAGTCTATTCACAGAATATAACTACCAGCCTGAATCGAGTTCATACCGTGCAAAAGCCTTAACATGTGGAAAGTTTCACGAAATCCAACACAATCCACGTTTTGCCCTTGAAAGCGATCAATTAGACCGCCATTTACCATATGAGTTGTTTTTGCGCGTATATGTGCGTCGAATCGTGTCTATAGTGAACATGAAAAATTGTTTACACTGTTTTGCCCAGCAGTTTTGAAATGGGAAGTTGATTGAGCGACCAAAATTGAACACGCTACTATCTGGTCGCCATTTGACAGACAGATTAAAGGATTAAAAAATGAGCGATAAAACCTCAACAGAAATTGAAGAAACCGCTGAAACTAACGACAATACGGGTAATCAGACGCTTCCGGTATTACCTTTGCGCGATATTGTTGTTTTTCCACACATGATCGTTCCTTTGTTCGTCGGCCGTGAAAAGTCAATCGCAGCGCTTGAAGAAGTGATGCAGGGTGACAAACAAATTTTGCTCGCCGCCCAGCGTGATGCAAATGACGATGATCCAACCACAGAATCAATCTATTCAATTGGCACAATTGCGACTGTAATGCAGTTGTTGAAGTTGCCTGATGGAACAGTAAAGGTTTTAGTAGAAGGCTCTGAGCGCGCAAAAGTCACCACTTTTACAGACCGTGAAGAGTATTTTGAAGCCGAAATTGAAGTGCTTGAAGATGTTGAAACCGATCCAGATGAGACAGAAGCTTTGGCGCGCACGGTTTCGGCCAATTTTGAAAGCTATGTGAAGCTCAATAAAAAAATTCCAGCAGAAACCGTTACAAGTGTGTCTAAAATTGAAGACGCAGGCAAACTTGCCGATACAATTTCTGCGCACCTTGCGGTTAAGATTATTGATAAACAGGAGCTTTTGGAGGCGCCATCTGTAACAGCACGCCTGGAGAAAATCTATGCGTTGATGGAAGGTGAAATTTCTGTTCTGCAGGTTGAAAAGAAAATCCGTTCGCGCGTTAAACGCCAAATGGAAAAAACCCAGCGCGAGTATTATTTGAATGAGCAAATGAAGGCCATTCAAAAAGAACTTGGCGATGGTGAAGAAACCGATGAACTTGGCGAACTGCAAGCCAAAATCGACAAAACGAAATTCACCAAGGAAGCGCGTGAAAAAGCTGAAAACGAGTTGAAAAAGCTGCGTCAGATGAGTCCGATGTCAGCAGAGGCCACCGTTGTACGTAATTATCTTGACTGGTTGCTGAGTGTGCCATGGGGTAAAAAATCCAAGGTCAAAAAAGATCTTGATTACGCCCAGGGTATTTTGGATGCCGATCACTATGGCTTGGAAAAGGTCAAAGAACGCATCATCGAATATTTAGCCGTACAACAACGGGTTAATAAAATTCGCGGGCCTATTCTTTGTCTTGTAGGACCTCCTGGTGTTGGTAAAACCTCACTTGGCAAATCAATTGCCAAAGCCACTGGTCGTGAATTTGCCCGTATGTCTTTAGGTGGGGTGCGTGATGAAAGCGAAATCCGTGGTCACCGTCGCACTTACATCGGCTCAATGCCAGGTAAAGTCATTCAATCAATGAAGAAGGCTAAGAAAAACAATCCGTTATTCCTGCTTGATGAAATTGACAAAATGGGTATGGATTTCCGTGGTGATCCCTCTTCTGCATTGCTTGAGGTTCTTGATCCCGAGCAAAATAGCACCTTTATGGATCACTACCTGGAAGTGGAGTATGACTTGTCCAACGTGATGTTTATCACAACGTCCAACTCAATGAATATTCCAGGCCCACTGCTTGATCGCATGGAGATTATTCGAATTGCCGGTTATACCGAAGATGAAAAGCTGGAAATCGCCAAACGTCACTTATTGTCAAAAGCCATGAAAAACCATGGTCTTGAAGCAAAAGAAATGCAGATTAAAGATGAGATTATTCTTGATGTCATCCGCCGTTACACCCGTGAAGCTGGTGTACGCGGACTTGAACGTGAACTGTCTAAATTGGCCCGCAAAACGGTAAAAGAACTGCTGACCTCGAAAAAGAAATCTGTTCGCATTACTGAAAAAGTGCTTGAGGATTATCTCGGTGTGCCAAAATTCCGTCACGGTGAAGCAAGCCGCGAGGATCTTGTTGGCTGTGTCACAGGTTTGGCCTGGACACAAACAGGCGGCGAGTTGTTGACCATTGAAGCAGTGATGATGCCGGGCAAAGGCAAAATGACGGTGACGGGTAACTTGAAAGATGTGATGAAAGAGTCGATTTCAGCGGCGAATTCTTATGTCCGTTCACGCGCGGCCAGTTTTGGCATCAAGCCACCAATGTTTGACACCAAAGACATTCACGTCCACGTGCCAGAAGGGGCAACGCCCAAGGATGGACCTTCAGCCGGTATCGCGATGGCAACGACTATCGTTTCAGTTATGACCGGAATTAAAGTCTCCAAAGATGTTGCCATGACAGGCGAGATTACTTTGCGGGGCAGGGTGCTGCCAATTGGCGGGTTGAAGGAAAAACTTTTAGCCGCTTTGCGTGAAGGTATTAAAAAAGTGCTGATCCCGGAAGAAAACGTCAAAGATCTGGCTGAAATCCCTGATAATGTCAAAGAGGGTCTGGAAATTATACCCGTTGCCCACCTTGATGATGTGCTTCCTCATGTTCTTTTGGAAATGCCTAAAGCTATCGAATGGGATGAGGAAGCAGAAGCAGCCGCTGCAAGAGCCCGCGCTGAAGAAGCCAAATCAGAAGCCATTACAGCCCATTGATGCCATCACCCTGACGATGGTTTGTAAATATAGATTTTACAATATGAAGCCGCTAATGATAAGTTAGCGGCTTTTTTGTGTTGTAAAAGAATGGAACCGTTTTAAGGCTGTAAATGAGCTGAAAATTACACTCGAATCAAAGGCTTGGTCGAATCAAAGTCAGAAAATATGGTTAATGCGCGAAGGTTTAAGAAATAGAGGGAAAGTTGTCTTTTAGTAAGCCATTGAAAAGGCTCATTAAAGCAAAAAAAACATATTTTCTCTTGCGCCAAATGGCCAAAATCCGCGAGTTTCGCGGCAGGCGGTAAAGTTGCCTGCAGGGGGCCGAAGGGAGGTTCTCCGTAGTTTCTTATAAAAGGATAGACTTAAAATGAATAAAAACGAATTAATTGCAAAAGTGGCAGAAGAATCTGGCCTGACAAAAGGTGACGCTGGTGAAGCACTCGAAGCCACACTAAATGCAATCATGGCTGAATTGGCCAGTGGTGGCGATGTTCGCCTTGTTGGTTTTGGTACTTTTTCAGTATCTGCTCGCAAAGCAACAACAGGTCGTGACCCACGCACAGGTAAAGCTATTGAGATCAAAGCATCTAAAAATGCTAAATTTAAAGCAGGTAAAGCGTTTAAAGACGCAGTGAACGTTTAATTTCGTCTTTTTAAAATCACAAAACACGAACTGGCCGCACGATGTTTTAAACATTGTGCGGTTTTTTTGTTTTTAGACGTTTTTTTTCTTGCTCATCGGCAAACAAGAGGCTATTCAAAGCGCGCTGTCATAAAACAACATGCAGCGGGCGGTTAGCTCAGTTGGTAGAGCATCTCGTTTACACCGAGAGGGTCAGCGGTTCGAACCCGTTACCGCCCACCATCAAACCTTTCACATAGTGAAAGGTTGAATTTTATTCCCAACAATAAGTAGCGGCAGGTGTTTCCCCGAAACACCGAGAGTGTAATGTTCGTGGTACTTGGCCACACCCCACCATCAAACCTTTCACATAGTGAAAGATTGACTTTCATTCCTAACGTCGAATAACGCCCCTAAGCTCCAAAAATAATTCGCCATTCACCTCACAATAGTTTTAAATCTCTCCCACAGTTTTAAATTGTAATGCGTGACATCAGGTTTTATTCTGGTCGTTTACAACAGGGGAGGCAGACGTGAATTTGGAACAACTTAAAGCTCAGGGCTTGGTCATCATTGACAAGCTGTTGGAGTGGGCACTCAGCCCCCAGTTTTATGCTCAAGTCGCGGCTATTGTCATTGCCTGGCTGGTGGCACGCACATTGGGTCGCTTGATTCTTAAAAAAGTTGGTCTTTTTGCAACAGAACCGGCCGATGGTCCATTATTAAAGCCCAGACAGTGGGTATTTGCCTCAAAAGGCCTGGTGCAGCCACTTTTAACCGTTGTGGCGCTGGCCATAGGTATTGAGATCGTTACGATGGCTGTTGGTACGGCATGGCTGGTCCGCCTTGCCCAAAGTGTGAGCGTTATTGGTGTTTTATATGCCGCTATCAACCAGTTTGTTGCCCACCCTTTAGTAAACAAAGCTGCGATTTGGGTCGGTATTCCAATTGCGACACTGAAAGTTTTTGGTTGGCTTGATGAAACCATAGGTTTTATGGATTCTGCCGCACTTTCTGTTGGTAACATCCGTATTTCATTATTTATGCTGTTTAAAGCAGCGATTGCAGGTGCATTTTTCTTTTGGTTGGGACGAATTTCGAACACCGCCGGCCAAAAAGTCATCCGCAAGCAAGAATCACTTGATGTGCCAACACGCGAGTTATTCGCTAAACTTTTCGAAATTGTTCTATTTTTCGTCATCTTCATATTGCTCTTGCAGGTAATGGGGCTTGATCTGGCCGCCTTAACCGTATTTGGCGGCGCGTTGGGCGTTGGTTTGGGCTTTGGCCTGCAACAGATCGCTTCAAACTTCATTTCAGGAATCATCTTATTGCTCGAACGCTCGCTTGGTGTTGGTGATTATATTGAGCTTGAAAATGGCAAAGCAGGGATTCTTAAAACGCTAAATATGCGATCTTCAACTTTGGAGACCTTTGATGGCAAAGAAATTACCGTGCCGAACGAAAAATTTATCACTTCTCAATTCACCAACTGGACGCGCGATGATCCGCGCCAACGTTATGAGGTCGAGTTCTCGGTTTCTTATGATACAGACCTGCATGCCATCCCACCGATCATTGAAAAAGCGGTGGCTTCGCACCCCAGAGTTTTGCAAGACCCTGAGCCCGTTGATTGCGAATTGCGAGGTTTTGGCGATAGTGGCGTGGATTTTGCGGTGGAATTTTGGGTTTCTGGCCTTGATGATGGAAAAAACAAGTTTTCATCAGACGTTTTATTTTTGGTTTGGGATGCCCTTAAAGACAACAATATTACGATTCCTTTCCCTCAGCGCGATGTGCATATTGTCTCTGGCAGCCCCAAATTAAACATCAATAAAAAGCCGAAAATAAAAAAATAGTAAAAAGGTCGCTTTGCTTGCTTGACATGGGCGGCGTGCTGGCCTAATTACGGCCCACTTCGTTTGCTGGTTTGTTGATTTGACACCGACAAGCAATGAGTAGCGAGGGGGTGTAGCTCAGTTGGTTAGAGTGCCGGCCTGTCACGCCGGAGGTCGCGGGTTCGAGTCCCGTCACTCCCGCCACTTTTCAGTGGTTAAATATATACGCATTTTCGTATGTGAATATTTGCGAACAAATATCCTGAAATCCCCAAAAAATTCACAAAAAAACAGGTCACAATTTGACCTTTATACTTGCACCTGCATTGGCGTTGCGCTACCACATGGCCAACAAATAAGATTAGAATGGCCCCCCTCAATTAGCCATTCATCTCGAAAGGGCTGGAACCGTGCATAGTTTGCTCAATGACTATTTGCCTGTTATTATTTTTATAGCGATCGCAGCAGTAATCGCATTGGCGTTAATGGCGTCGGCGATAATTATTGCCGTTCGTAAACCTGATCCGGAAAAAAACTCTGCTTATGAGTGTGGCTTTAATGCCTTTGATGACTCGCGCATGAGGTTTGATATCAGATTTTATCTGGTTGCAATTCTGTTTATTATTTTCGACCTTGAAGTTGCATTCCTGTTTCCCTGGGCAGTTGTCTTTAAAGAGGTAGGCGTGTTCGGGTTTGTTTCAATGATGATCTTTTTAGGTATCTTAACAATCGGCTTCATTTACGAATGGCGCAAAGGCGCCCTAGAGTGGGATTGATGGGATGAGTGGGATTAAAGAAATGGGACTTGTTTTACCAGAAACACCAGGTTCTAAAGTTCTATTGCCTGATCAGCGGGCTTTTTTTACCGATATTAATGACGAGTTGGCCGATAAAGGCTTTCTGGTGACATCAACCGATGAGTTGGTGAACTGGGCCCGAACAGGCTCGTTAATGTGGATGACATTTGGTTTGGCCTGTTGCGCCGTTGAGATGATGCAAGCCGCGATGCCGCGTTATGATGTGGAGCGTTTTGGTTTTGCCCCGCGCGCCAGCCCACGCCAGTCTGATGTAATGATCGTTGCTGGTACATTGACCAATAAAATGGCTCCGGCTTTGCGCAAGGTTTATGACCAAATGCCAGAGCCGCGCTATGTTATTTCAATGGGCAGTTGCGCCAATGGCGGCGGTTATTACCATTATTCTTATTCTGTGGTTCGCGGCTGTGACCGTATTGTCCCCGTTGATATTTACGTGCCGGGCTGTCCACCAACTGCTGAAGCGCTTGTTTACGGCATTTTGGCGCTACAAAAGAAAATCCGGCGAACCGGTACGATTGAACGTTAAGGCATTTAACAATGGACGAGAACCTACTGGATATAGG
>JALWJW010000412.1 GCA_026996935.1 Hyphomicrobiales bacterium | reverse complement strand
AATCACTTATTCCCGAATGATAGCCTCGATTATAAGAATCCAAAGAGATTATTGCCAAAAACAAGTCTTTTGAAATTGTCATTTTTTAACCCCAGTCTTAAAATCACCGCCATGAAGGCCATAATAGCTTCCATCATTTGCAAACTCACCGCTTAAATACCCTCCCTTCAAACCTGCTTACCACCCCAGAACCTTCTCCACCTTGCCTTTGGTGATGGGGGTGGAGGGGGGGAGGATTTCGATGGTGATGGATTTGAGTGAAAAGCCTTTGCCAAAGCTGGCGGCTAAATTATCAGGATCAACTTTTTTCACCGTTTTGGGGTCGTTAATATTGCCAAAGGTAACGAGGGTGGGATAACGGTCAGCATCTAGCACGCGTTTATCACGAATGCTCGCCAGCCTTTGCATCCGAACCGCAAAGGGCTGATCTTTTACATCTTCAAAATATTCGGCAAAAACTTTTTCTTCATGAATACCTAGACCAAGCAAGGCAAACAAATATTTTCCTGGCGCAACCTCAACCACCACAGCTTCGCCCCTAATTCCTGACCCAACAGTTCCTGGAAACCCGATAATCCAAACTTCAGGGCTTTCATAAGCTAATTGCCGCGTAACACTATAACCGCTTACCACCCCATTTGGTGTATTCACCACAATCGTCAGTTTTTGCTTTCACTCCCACTCATCATTGCCACAACCAGCAAGGGCAAGTGGCAGGACGATGAGCATTAACACTGTTACAAGCTGCTTGGCGCGTTGCTTTAGGTTTAAGATTAAAAAATTGGCATATTTCTGCGCATGTGTTGCTACGGTTTTATTCAACGTTCTCTGCCCCTGTTGTGTATTTAACCTGTGATGATTTTTAATACACGATAGAGGTGAATTTTTTCTTCAAAAAGAGGATAATTTTAAAAGTGTGCGGGTTTAGCTTTTTCCGTGCAAGGCATATAGGCAGATGGCGGCGGCGTTGGAGACGTTTAGGGATTTGATTTGGCCGGGCATATCGAGGCGGGCCATGAGATCGCAGTTTTGGCGGGTTTTGTGGCGCAGGCCTTTACCTTCAGCGCCCAGCACTATGGCCAGTGGCAAGGGGATGTTGATGTCTGCCATGGCTTGATCGGCTTCGCTGTCTAATCCTATGAGGGTGAAATTGATCTTTTTAAGCTGGTCCATGGCGCGTGCCAGGTTTGTGACTTCAATAATGGGCACATGCTCCATGCCGCCTGATGCGGTTTTGGCCAGAATTGCAGAACCTTGTGGGCTGTTTCTGTCTTGGGTGACAATGGCCTGGACATTAAAGGCGGCAGCGGTGCGCAAAATGGCCCCGACATTGTGGGGGTCGGTGAGTTGATCTAAAACCACGACAAGGCCTTGGGGTTCAATGTCTCTGATGTCTAAGGCGGGCAGGGGGTATACTTTACCAACAATGCCTTGATGAACGGTGCCTTGGCCGCAAATGTTTTCTAAATCGCGACCGGTTAAAATTTCGAGATTGATTCCTCGTTCTTTTGCTAGTGATTCCACTTTGTCGGCGGTGTTTTGAGTCGCATATAGTGATTTGAATTTGCGTTTGGGGTTGTTTAGACCTGCAATAACGCTGTGGAGACCATAAAGTAGATTTTCATTGCCATCTGATTTTGGTTTTTTCTTGCCAAAGCCTGTATTTGTTGGTCGTGGCTGATGTTTTTTGAATTTATCTCGGTTTTTGGGGTTTGCCATAGTGTTTTATGTGCCTAATTGGTGCGTTCAATTCGTGTTATATTTGCTTTTAAGCATGAATGGGCCTGTTGCGCTGCAAAAAAATGGTTAAAGGGCTGTTTTGTTTGTAAAATCATGTTGACAGGGCGATCAAGTGCAAGCATAAAGCACTCCAAATTGGCTCCGCCTGTTGGCAGAGTATTTTTTGTTGTGGAAATCGCATCAAAATTTGAGAATTTGGAGGGATGGCCGAGTGGTTAAAGGCGTCAGACTGTAAATCTGATCTCTCCGGAGTACGCAGGTTCGAATCCTGCTCCCTCCACCATTTTCTCAATATTTGTTGTGCGGTAGAGTTTAAGGATTGCTAGAGATTTAAGCTTTTGATCGTTGTAGAGGCGTTTTCAATAAAGTTTTAGAATGCGGGTGTAGCTCAATGGTAGAGCCACAGCCTTCCAAGCTGAAGACGAGGGTTCGATTCCCTTCACC
>JALWJW010000411.1 GCA_026996935.1 Hyphomicrobiales bacterium | reverse complement strand
TAGGACCAGCCTTGGCCAAACTCCCGGGCGGTGGCAAACCAGACAAACGCGTTGCAAATCCAAGAGCACTTAACCGGGTAGACAAGCTTTCTGCTGTAAAGCCAGCAATACGGCGCAACAAATCAGGATCAACCCCACTCCACGGGTCCGCCCCGCCGATGCGCGCTACTTCCTGACTGGCAATCGTATGAATAACTTCATGAGCCGCATTATAAACTGTCCAGCGATAAATCACCGTTGTACCTGTTTGGGTGGGCAACGCCTCAAACTGGCCTGACATGGAATACCCTTTGGCAAATGCACCCTGCACAATCGCAATATCACGCTGGCCAGCGGCCGCGGTTAAATCATTGAACAAAATTTGTGCTTTATCGGCAGGCAATCCGTTCATCGCTGTAAGCGTAATCGCGGGCGGTGTTTTGCCTGTTGGTTTATTGGCTTTTGAAAACGGTTGCGCACCACCAGCACAGCCGGCAAGGATTAATCCCGCCAACGCCAGCAATACATATTGCACAAAACTTTTCTTGCCCACCTGCTTTGTCATAGTCCCCAATCACACCACAATCATGTCGAGCGTATGGCAACGCCCACAAGAATCACGAAGTTTTACGATAACATATTTTAAGAGATAAAATTCAAGGGCTTTTAGAAAAACCACACTCACACAAGAGCAACAGCACTCATTTGACGGCCATAATCAGGCTCACCGCGATGGGTCATACGCCGATAGCTGAAAAACCGTTCCTCATCACCATAGGTACAAAACCCAAGATTTTCCACACCTGCCAGCCCTAAAGCACCCAAACGCCGCACCACACAGCCGGGCAAATCAAACATCGAATGGCCCTGTTTAACCGAGGGTATAAACAAATCAGCACTGTCAGGATTATCGCTGACAAATTGTTCGACAAACTCGGGCCCGACTTCATAATTGGCTTGCGAAATCGTTGGCCCAATCGCAGCACGAATATCACACCGTGCCACACCCAAATCTTCCATTGCCTCAACAGTGGCCTCAAGCACACCGCCCACAGTGCCCTTCCAACCAGAATGAGCAACGCCAATCACTGAACCATCAATACTGGAAAAAATAACCGGCGTGCAATCAGCCGTATTCACTGCAATGGCAATGCCTTTGGTTTTTGTCACCAACGCATCAGCTTTGGGCGGCGATAAGCTATCCCAAACATCATCAACCACCAAGGCCACAGCCGAATGATATTGATAAGGTGTCACCACATCACGCGCATCCAGTGCATCTGCAACAACACGGCGATTTTTGGCAATAACGTCATTGTCTTCGTTGGCCCCAAATCCAGTGTTTAATGATGAATAAATGCCCGATGAAAAGCCACCTTGCCGTGTAAAAAAACCGTGACGAATATTGTTTATAGATTCAAGACTTTCAGCTTTAATCATCTGTCACACCTTTTTTATTATCCAGTATGGGCTGGCTCAAACGGATGCGGCACCCCAAGGCTGGGGTCGGTAATGGAAAGAACTTTAAACAAATGACCCATTTGCTTTTCACTCACCAAACGATCAACCTGTTTATTCAACATGATGCGTGTGCGCGCCGGTGCCTTTTTCTTGAGCATTTCCAACCGCTCTTTAATACCCATTGCAAACAAAAATGCCTGCTGGGTACGCGGGCCATGCACATTCACCCCACCATCTTTAAACGCTTGCGCCAATTCTTCAAAATCCACATGCGAGGTTAAATCACTTTCCCCGGGGTGGTCCAGAACATCAACAAATTTGTGTTTGCGCACAGCCTGAAAAGTATCACCAGCAAACGATAACGCATGACCATAATCAATAATCAGCCCCGCCCCGCCATTACGGCGAATAAAGGTTGCAATCTGCCGTGCCATATCATTTCGAGCGGGCGCAAGTTCTGCAATCTCGCCCACTTTAGCCGCGCGCGCCCAAAGCGGTACCTCCGCCATCGATAAAACCTCATCACTGGCACGCAAAACCAATTCGCCATCAGCTACATCAACCACGCGTTCGTGCCAACCATCTTCACCCTTAATGATTTGGCGAATAGGCAGCGCGTCAAAAAACTCATTTGCAACAATCAAACTTGGCGCTGCTGGCACCTGTTCAAACCGTTGATGAAAACGCACATGCACAGGCACACCATCAAGGGTTTTGCCCTGCACTTGCCGCAATGCTGGCGAC
>JALWJW010000410.1 GCA_026996935.1 Hyphomicrobiales bacterium | reverse complement strand
TTACTACCCATTGCGCTGCATCGAGTTTATCTTTGAGGTCTTCATCTGAAGATGTCCAAATGTCTTTGGCATGGGCTGAGCAGGTGAATTTTATTCCTGTGATCAAACTGGCGTAAAAGGTTACCGATGCCGGTGTATGAAGAAAATGGGCATGAAGATGTTTTACATCCGGGTTTAATTCTGCCGCCATAACCATTGCCTGGCCGAACCTGCGCCAGCGGTTACGTGTAAAATCTCGCTTGAGATCTTTTATAAATTGCGCCTTGGCTGCTTTATAGCCCTTAAACTTCCTAACCTTCAGCCAGGCTTTAACAACCCGCATAGGCTCATCATGGAGATATTCAGGCAGATAGCTGATGGGCGCGCTAATTTCATCGTGCACGGGATGGGTATGTTTGTCAGTTGGATGGCGCATGGAAATAAGATTGAGTTTAAACCCTGCTTTTTCCAGGCCCAATAATTCTTGAGCGATAAAGGTTTCAGAAAGGCGCGGATAACCTTTAAGCACAACAGCGATTGTATCAGTCATAGGTTTTGTTAGCTTGCGCCACCTTTTATCACGGACAATTCAGGTCTTGAGCGTTGCTCGATAATTTGCGTTGTCACTTCTGCAATTGTATCCAACCCATTAAGCATGGATTTCACCCCTGCTTTTGATGGCAAATCCGCCTTAATCAAATCGTGCAAAGCCTGGGCTAATACATTCGGTTTTTTGGCATCTTGAGGTAATAACACATTGGCTAAACCGATTTCAGCGGCTCGTGTGGCGCGAACCAGTTGTTCTTCGCGCGGTTTAACACGCGGTACAAATAAGGTGCGTTTATCAAACGACATATATTCGCAAAATGTGTTGTAGCCACACATGCCAACCACAGCAACCGCATCAACGATCAGCTTTTCTAACAGGGCATCAAATTCGATAACTTCAATACACCCTGTTTTTTCAGCACGCTTAAAAATTTCATCACGATCAGCAGCCGGCATAAATGGCCCTAACACCATCACGGCACCATAGGGAATTGTCGGGTCGCTCTCATAGGCGGCCAGCACATCTTTTAACAGTGCAGCTCCATCACCGCCGCCCCCTGTTGTGACCAAGATAAAATCTTCCTGAACTGGCTGGTGGCGATAAGTTGAAACAGGTTCGTTACGCTCTAAAAAGCCGGTAAACTTTATCCGTTGCGTCAAGCTATCTGGCACCTTTAAACCATCAAGCGGGTTCCAGAAGCTTTGAGGACCATAGACCCAAATCTGATCGTAAAGCTCATCAATCTTGGCGATCATATTTTTGGGCCGCCATTCCTTATCCAACAGGCGGGCAGAATCCATAACATCGCGCATTCCCAAAATCAGTTCGCAGCCTGTTGTTTTTAATTCGCGCAAAGTTTCTTCAACTTCGTTGTGCAAGCCCATCGGCTCTTTATCGACAATCATGATGTCAGGCTTGAAAGAACGGGCTGTATCACGGATCATTGAGGCGCGCATTTCCAGGGTTTCATCAAGATCAATATGCTCGGTCATTGATTTGTATTCACCAGAATGCAACTTGATTACAGACGGAATTTTGACAAAATCAACGCGAACACGAAAATCAAAAGCCCCGGCAATGGGCGAACCCGATATGATCAGCACATGCAGGCTGGATATTTTTTCAACAAGAGAATGAGCAATCGCGCGGCAGCGGCGAAGGTGGCCAAGACCAAACGTGTCATGGCTGTACATCAATATGCGCACACCTGTTCGCCGCATCGACGTTACCTTTCTATCCTTTGAAATAGTGAGAAATTATTGCCAATTAAGGTGTATGTATCGCACACTTTTTAATCTTTAAAAAGAGGGTTAATAAGTTGTGATCAACAGTCCTTCTCTCCATTTACTTGTCTTTTACTTGTATGGATCGGCAGCATCGCGCAAACCGTCTCCAAGGAAATTAAATGCTAAAATCACCATTATAACAGGTACTACCGGGAACAATAGCCACGGGTATAGCGCAACAGCATTAATGTTTTGCGCCTCGGTCAGCAACACCCCCCAACTGGTGATCGGCGCGCGCAGGCCAAGCCCCAGAAAACTCAAAGCCGTTTCACCTAAAATCATTGTTGGAATGGTAATCGTCGCGGTTGCAATCAAGTGGCTCATAAACCCGGGAACCAGATGACGACCGATAATACGACCAGGCTTTGCACCCATCAATTGAGCCGCCAGAACATAATCTTCTTCGCGCAGAGCCAATAATTTAGAACGCACCGCGCGCGCAAGCCCCGTCCAGTCGATAAGCCCCAGAATAATAGTAATGCCAAAGTAAACAATCAGTGGTGACCAGGTTACGGGCATTATTGCAGCCAGGGCCAGCCACAATGGCACCGAAGGAATAGATTGCAGCACTTCGATAATACGTTGAATAACCATATCGGCAATACCGCCATAATAACCGGCAATGCCGCCAATAGATATCCCTAAAACAAAACTGATAATAATGCCGATCAAACCAATAGTCAGTGAAATCCGCGCACCATATATCATTCGCGATAGCACATCGCGGCCCAATCGATCAGTGCCATGAAGGAAAAGTGTGCCATTTTTTGCCGGACAAACCAAATGCACATTACTTTTCCATTTTCCCCAGAAACGATATTCTTCACCGCGACAGAAAAACCTTAACTTTTGAACTTTGGTTTTATCATCGGTGTATTCGCGTTTAAGATTCTCCATATTCAACTTGTAGTTCATGCCATACACAAATGGCCCGACAAATTTTCCTTCGTGAAATAAATGAATTGATTGCGCAGGCGCGTGAATAAAATCAACATGACGACTGTTCAAACCGTAGGGGGCCAAAAACTCGCTGATTAAAATCGAGCTGTATAAGAAAAGTAAAAACACACCGGACCAAACAGCCAGTTTATGTTTCTTGAATTTCCACCACATCAAACGCAGTTGCGAAGCAAGATAAACTTTCTCTTGTTCGGGGGTAAGCTTTTCAACCGATTTCGGGTCAAAATCACCATCACGAACATAATGCATCATTGGCCCGCCCACTGGCGGTAATTGATCAGACGAACTCATTTTGTACTCCCGCCTTGCAATCTAATTCGTGGATCAAGGATGGCCAGTGCAATATCGGAAATCAAAACACCGATAACCGTAAAGGTTGCCAGTACCATGAGGAACGATCCAGCCAAATACATATCCTGAGCCTTTAAAGCGCGGATCAATAATGGACCTGTAGTTTCCAGTGACAACACGATTGCGGTTACTTCTGCACCGGAAATCATCGCCGGCAGCAGCGAACCAATGTCTGAAATAAAAAAGTTCAGCGACATACGTAAAGGATATTTCATCAAAGCTTTGAACGGGTGAAGTCCTTTGGCTTTGGCGGTGATAACATATTGCTTTTGCAATTCGTCAAGTAAGTTGGCGCGTAAACGTCTAATCATGCCTGCGGTGCCTGCGGTGCCAATAATAATCACTGGAATCCACAAATGCTCCAGAATTGAACCGAATTTGGCCCAACTCATAGCCTGGTTTTTAAACTCTGGATCCATCAGGCCGCCGATGGAAATACCAAACCAGACATTTGCAAAATACATAAAGATTAAAGCAAGCAGAAAATTGGGCGTGGCAAGGCCGAGCAACCCCACAAAAGTCAAACCATAATCGCCCCAGCTATATTGATGGGTTGCCGAGTAGATACCGATAGGAAAAGCAATAATCCAGGTAAAAAACACCGACACTGCTGAAACCAGCAAAGTAAGCCATATGCGCGAACCGACCACTTCATTAACGGGCAATTCATACTCAAATGAATACCCCATATCACCTTGAAGCAAGCCGAAAACCCAATGGAAGTAGCGGCTTATCGGTGGCTTGTCAAAGCCATATTCTTTGCGCAATTCAGCAACTTCCTGCAAATCAGCCGGTTCGCCCTGGGCTTCAAGTTCTGCAACATAAGTGTCAAAATAATTGCCGGGTGGCCATTCGATAATGGTAAAAATCAGCGCTGATATCATCACCAGGGTCGGGATCATAATCAGGATGCGACGAATTATATATGCAAACATCTCGTGTTCCCTTGCTTACTTGGTTGAATACCAAAATGTATCTGGCAAATACACGCCGAAATAGGCTGTGGGTGAATAGGCATAAATGGCTTCTTTAGGCACATTTACAATGTTGTTTTTAACAACAATTGGCTGCAACGCACCGTTGACAATACCAATTGAAAAGACGTTATCACTGTAAATATTCAAAATATTATCCCAGGCTTTCTTTTGCTCTTGAATGGTTGTTGCCCTGCTCCATTGCTGTGCAGATTCAAGCATCTCAACCACGGGGGCTAAATCAGGCTTTTCACCTTTTTTACCTTTAGAAGCCACATACATACCCCATTGTGGCCATTGTAAACTTGACTGCGAAGTTGGGATAAGTTCCTCTGGTGACATTTGCGGAGAAGCAACAGCATTGTCCAAACCATTCCAAATAGTCATAACGGCCAAGCCTGAGATAGCGCGGCGGCGCATAACATCGCGTTGAGAACTGCGTATAATCAGTTTCACACCGATTTTCATCCATTGATCCTGAATCAGTTCCAGAATATCTGATTGCAGTGTGTTCTCACCCGCAGTTTCCACAATGATTTCTACGCGTTGACCACTGGGAAAGAGCCTATAACCATCCTCATCTCGTTTAATCAGACCCATTTCATCTAAAAATTCGTTGGCCTGTTTAGGGTTGTAGGTTGCCCAGGCTTTTTGATATTTTTCTTTGTATAGGGGACTTTGCGGCAGCATAGAATCCCCGCTTTCACGTGCCAGTCCATAAAACATGATCTGATTAATCTCATGACGATCAATCCCTATGGATAAGGCGCGACGGAAACGGACATCGCGCAGGGTTTTGCGCCAAAGCGGATCCTTCACATTAAGGTTGGGCAATAAGGTTACCGCAGATCCTTTACCCGATTTCCACAACAGTACATTATATTTGCTGCGCTTTTCGCTTGATTTGAGATGAGTATAATCAACAAAATTCAGGTTACGGGCTTGCAAGTCGGCATCTCCGGCCCCAGTTTTGGCAGGGATGAGCGAGCCTGTACCAACGGACATGGTAATGCGATCAACATATGGCAACTGATTACCATTTTCATCAACACGGTGAAAATACGGATTGCGCTTAAACACGAACAAATCTGCTGGCGGGTGGGTGGTGTTCACCCATGGCGAAAGTGTTGGTAAATCCGGATTTGTGGCTTTTTTCTCGCGTGCCATACGCTTGTGTAATTTGTACCATTTTTTTACATGGTAATTGCCCAAAAGCTCTTTCATTTTGGCCTTGGTTTGATATTTGGTATGAAACTGCTTCAAATAATGGGCAGGCATGGCCAGATATGTGGGAATTGGTGCGGCCAATGATGGTAAGAACTGTGGGTTCGGGGCATCCCATGTATAGCGGACCGTGGTTTCATCAAGAACCTCAAACAAGGGGCCTTTACCATTGACCAATAATTTTGGACGCAAACCACTGCGGCCCAGTTTTTTATCGGTCAGCATATCTTCCCAGGCGTAGCGAAAATCTTCTGTCGTAAAGGGGTGACCATCGGACCATTTATGGCCCGGGCGTAAATGGAACGTAAAAATACGCCCCTCTTTGACCTCATAACTTTCTAAAATATCGGGAATGAGTTCAAATTTTTCATTATAACCAACCAACCGGGCATAGCCGTAAATTGGTATCAGTTTAATGTCTTTGACTTTACCAATCAGCATACGGAATGTGCCGCCATGCTTTCCAGGTTTTCGGCCCATGGCCTTTAAATTTATAACCCGCGGGTTCTTTGGTAAACGCTCAGAAACTTGTGGTAGTTTTCCTGCAAGCTCTTCATCTAATAATGAAGGCGGGCTTATATATTTTGTCGCGTGGGAACTGACAGGCTGCATTGAAACAGCAACCGCGATAAGGCTAACAGTACAAACAACTTTCAAGATTTTTTTAATTGGCCAGATGATCATTTTCCAAGCTCCTGTGCATCCACATCCGAGCGGGCTAAAACAAAATGTTCTGGTGCCACCTCAATATGGCTCAGGCCATCATTGTCATCGGGTCTAAATTGCGGTTTCCAGCTTTCGATATCTGAAGCACCATCTAACTGAAGGTTTGAAAGATCCAGCGGCTGGGCTAAATCTGGCGATGGAACAGCGGCCAACAGCGATCGCGTATAAGAATGAACAGGGGCTTCAAACAATGCCTTTCGCGGTGCAGTTTCAACAATGCGACCACGGCACATTACAGCAATTCGGTCTGCCATATAATCAACCACGGCAAGATTGTGGGAAATAAACAAATAGGTCAGGCCAAGCTGTTGTTGTAGGTCTTTGAGCAGGTTGAGCACCTGAGCCTGAACAGAAACATCAAGAGCAGAAACAGGTTCATCACACACCAGCAATTCAGGATTCAAAGCCAGAGCGCGGGCAATACCGATACGCTGGCGCTGACCACCGGAAAAACTGTGGGGGTAACGACTCATAAAGCGTGGATCCATGCCCACAACTTCGAGTAATTTTTTTACTGTATTAGTACGCGATTTATCATTGCCAATATTGTGGATTTCCAAAGGCTCTTTCAAAAGGTTTGCAACCGTCATACGCGGGGAGAGAGATGAAAAAGGGTCCTGGAATACCATCTGGATTTTGCGCCGAAATGCTTTTAAGTCACTACCGGAAATATGGCGGACATCAATCTGGCCTTCAGCACTATTAAAAATAACATCACCAGAATCAGCCGTAACTGCCCGCATCAAAAGCTTTGATACAGTGGTTTTTCCACACCCACTTTCGCCGACCAAACCAAAACACTCGCCGCGTTTAATCATAAAGCTGACATCATCAACCGCTTTCACGTGTTCTTCGCTTCCTTTGGAGAAGAAAAAACTGCCCTTTTTAGTAACGAATGTTTTGCAAAGGTTATTAACGAGCAATAGTGGTTTTTCTGATGGCTCAAGCCCAATCTTTGCTTTGCCGGTCTTTTTGCCACCGCCCAACAATTCAGCCGCATTTACATTGACATCACGCAATGATTTTAACCGTTCACCGTCTTTCATATCAAAGTGGGGAACTGCTGACATCAGGGCTTTTAAGTAGGGATGCTGGGGACGGTTGAACACATCTTCAACTGTGCCTGCTTCCATCACTTCGCCATGATAAACCACAACAACCTCATCGGCCATATTGGCGACAACACCAAGATCATGGGTAATAAGTAAAATCGCCATACCCAATTTTTCTTGCAAATCTTTGAGCAACTTTAGAATTTGCGCCTGAATAGTCACATCAAGGGCAGTTGTCGGTTCATCAGCTATCAGCAGGGCCGGACGACAAATCAGTGCCATGGCAATCATAGCACGTTGGCGCAGCCCGCCTGATAGCTCAAACGGATACATATCATAGGCGCGGCGCGGATTTGGAAAGCCAACGAGATCAAGCATTTCTTCAGTTTTGCTTCGTCGGTTTTCTTTTTCAATGTCCTGATGCAAAACCAGCGCTTCTTCAATCTGGTTGCCAATCGTGTGCAATGGAGACAGAGATGTCATTGGTTCTTGAAAGATCATAGCAATGCGGCCGCCACGAATGGCGCGCATATCAGGACCATCACGATCAAATTTTGAGATATCAACAGGTCCATCACTGGTTTCAGGATCATCAAACAGAATCTGTCCGCCAGAAATACTACCAACCTTTGGTAAAATCCCCATGGTGGCTTGTGCTGTTACAGACTTGCCTGAACCAGATTCACCAACCACGGCAACTGTCGTTCCAGGTTTAATTCGAAAACTTATACCTTTAACGACCTCTAGCGGCCCAGATTGCAATTGGAAGGTAATATGCAGGTCTTTTACCCGCAGCAAATCGCCTCTGCCAGAATTCATGTTCCCGACTATCCCTCATACCAGTGTTCGCCCCTCTCGCGGTCACCAGACTGTTATTGTGACCTATGGTTAGCATCATGTGAGCGAATGAGTCGAGTTAAAATATAGCAAAAGTTTATACTTTTCCTTTTCCTGCAATATTGTTAGGTCTTAAAGATGAGAATTGCCTTTTATGCGCCGCTGAAATCACCAGACCACCCAAAACCGTCAGGCGACAGGCAGATGGCCCGCGCGCTGATTAAGGCATTGGAAATGGCCGGGCATAACGTGCGCATTGTTTCTCACCAGCGTAGTTTTTCCAAAACGCCACACACGCCCGAGCAAATTAAATCCATTCAGCGCAATAAAAAACCTTTAGAAAAACAATTACAACAATGGGGCGCGCAACTTTGGTTTTCGTATCACCCTTATTATAAAGCCCCTGACTTTTTGGGCTTAGATATTTGTGAAACGCTCAACATTCCTCTTGTTACAGCCGAAGCGTCATGGGCAAAAAAGCGTGATGCTGGTGAGTGGCAAAACAGTCAAAATTATGTCACCCGTCTTATCCAAAAATCTATGGTAAATTTTTACTTCACTGATCGCGACCGAAAAGGGCTTACAGAAATTACAGATAATGATCGGTTGGTTTATTTACCGCCATTCATTAATGTCACAAGCAACGATGTTCAATCACCAAAACCAGACAGCACCGTCATATCATTTGTGACTATGGGGATGATGCGCGGCGGGGTAAAGTCTCAAAGCTATAAATTTCTGGCAGACAGTTTATCTCAATTGAATAATCCCACCTGGCAATTGACTATCATTGGTGATGGGGCCCACCGACATGAGGTTGAAGATTTTTTCAAACCCTTGCCACAAGACATAATTCATTGGCTTGGGGAATTGGAACCACAAAATGTAAGAAAAGTTTTACACCAACATGACGTGTTTTTATGGCCCGGGTTTGGCGAGGCCTATGGGCTTGGGTTTTTAGAAGCGCAAAGCTGCGGCCTACCCGTTATTGCGCTTAATACTCATGGGGTGCCATGGGTGGTCAATAATGGTGAAACGGGTCTTTTAACCGACCCGAAAAGCCCTGAAGATTATGTTGCAGCCATTGAAAAACTGCAACAAGATAACGATCTGCGACACACGCTAGGCCAACAGGCCAAAGAATTTGTATTGAAACAACGCAGTCTTGAAAGTGCCGGCGCTTTGATCGATAAAACCCTGTCAGATTTTCCAGATGATATATGGGCACCACTTGCCCAAGAACTTGAAATTTGGGCCAGTGAAGGCCAAACCGCCCGCTTATGGTTGCGTGATGATGATGCGGTTGAGGTGACACCTGCCCTTGTACGATTTGCGGACTTATGTGCGCGCTTTAAGGTGCCTTATACGCTTGCTGTAATTCCTTATTTTGTCGATGATACATTGGCGCAATGGGTACGGGATAAACCCTTGTGCACCATTGCTGTTCACGGATACTCGCATACCAATCACGCCCTGGCTGGTGAAAAAAAATGCGAGCTTGGTTTACACCGTGGTGACAAGCTGATACTTGACGAACTTGCCATGGGGAGGACAAAACTTGAGGAGATGTTTGGGGACAAGCTGGCCCTGCTTTTGGTACCACCCTGGAACCGTATTGATGCTGATTTAATTCCTCATTTAGCTGGATTAGACTTTAGAGG
>JALWJW010000409.1 GCA_026996935.1 Hyphomicrobiales bacterium | reverse complement strand
GGATAGTAAAAATGGTAAAGCAGGACGGTGATGTGGATGAACGTTATCAAATGGGTTTTCACGTATCGTGGGATCAGTTCCACCGTGATGCGCGGGCGCTGACCTGGCGTCTTAATGGCCTGGGGCCGTTTGAAAAGGTTGTGGCGGTTACACGTGGAGGCCTGGTACCTGCTGCTATTGTTGCGCGTGAGCTTGGCGTGCGGGTGATTGAGACCATTTGTGTGGCTTCTTATGCCTATGGCAAGCAAGGTGAGATGCAGGTTCTTAAAGGCCCAAGTGCTGAAATTACCGAGTCGGGTGGCGAAGGTGTGTTGATTGTTGATGATTTGGTAGATACTGGCGCGACGGCGAAGGTGGTTCGCGGTTTATTGCCCAAAGCCCATTTTGCAACCGTTTACGCAAAACCTAAAGGGGTTGAGCTTGTTGATACTTTCATCACCGAGGTAAGCCAGGATACGTGGATTTATCTGCCTTGGGATATGTCACTGCAATTTGCCCCGCCTATTACTGATGGTGCAACGGGTTAAATTATTCAAAAAGCCTGATGTCTAACTTTCCAGTCGACATTCAGCAAAGACACGTAATTCACAGCCTTCACACTTGCCTTGTTTTCGGATAAGGCGGTGTAAAGTTGTGAAGGTGGCGCTCTTGTCATCAAAGAAGTGGTTGTTACCAATATGCTTGATGGCATGGGTTTTACCAAATGCATCATAGACGGCTGGTTTTAGGCCGGTAAAGTACAGGCCACCGCCTTCTTCTTCAAGTCGGTCTGCTTCTTCGCATAACATTTCTGCCCCGGCCAAATCGATGAAGTTGATACCATCACTCATCACCAGGATATGTTTTCGACCTTGTTGTTCACTGATTCTATATAATTTAGATTGAATGAAATTCAGAGAACCAAAGTAGACCGACATATCGATACGAATAATTTTAAGGTGAGGGCATTCTTCAAGCGGCTTGCTGGAAGTGTCGGTAAGGATGTGACGTTTATATTTTCGGTCAAAATCAGGGGCAAGGGTTGCAATGACCGGGGTGGATGTGCGGCCTAAGAAAAACACCAGTGATAAAATTACACCCAGATAAATTGCAAATTCGAGTTCCAGGAATAATGTTGCAAAGAAGGTTGTGAGCAGGATAATCGTTTCGGTTTTACTTGATTGGATGACGTGGGTAATTTGTTTGTGATCTATCAGACTGTAGGCAACCAGCATAATCACGCCCCCCATGGCAGCGATTGGAAGATATGCGGTTAGTGGTGAAATGAGCAACAGGATGAGGGCCAAAAAAATGGCAGAGAAAATTGCTGATAAAGGTGATTGTGCACCTGAATCGTAGTTTAGCCCTGAACGTGTAAATGAACCTGAACCTGCATAAGATGAGAAAAAGCTGCCGACAATGTTTGATAGGCCCTGGCCGATAAATTCCTGATTGGCATCGATGCGCTGGTGGGATTTAGATGCAATGGCTCGACTGATAGAAACCGCTTCAATCAGCCCCAGCAAAGCGATCGCAAAAGCATCAGAGGCCAGTTCTTGAACGGCGCTTAATGATAGATTTGGTATGGAAAAAGGCGGTAAGTCACTTGGGATAACGCCAACCAGATCAATATTCTTTGTGCTGTCATTTATATACCATGTGAAAACACTGCCGACAATTAACCCTATGAGCAAGGCGGGTAGATTCCGGTTTAGCCGTTTTATGACGATAGCGGTTAAAAGCGTAATTGAAGCAATGGCCAAAAAGTCAAAATTGACATTTTGTATTTGTGCAAAAATCTCTTCCCAGGTTTCCAGAAATGAACTTCCTTTGGGAATATGCAGTCCGAGGACATTTTTGATCTGGCTTGTGAAAATGAGAATGGCAGCGCCAGCGGTAAAGCCGATAACCACGGTATGAGAAACAAAATTTACCAGAACGCCAAGACGCGCCAGGCCAAAGGCCAACTGATAGATGCCTGCTAAGAATGTGATGGTTAAAGCCAGAGAAACAAATTCTGGTGTGCCTGGTTGTGCATGGCCTGATACGGCTGAAAAAATAACAATCGATATGGCTGTGGTTGGGCCGGAGATTAAATGCCGTGATGAGCCAAAAAGAGCAGCAACAACGGGCGTGACCATGGCGGTGTATAAGCCGTATTGCGGGGGCAATCCTGCAATAAAAGCGAATGCAACCCCTTGAGGCAAAACAATAACAGCA
>JALWJW010000408.1 GCA_026996935.1 Hyphomicrobiales bacterium | reverse complement strand
TGCCCCCGTTGGTGTTGACGATACGGCTTCCACCTTAGAAGACACCACCGTGTCCAACATCGATGTCCTGGGTAACGATACCGATGTTGATGGTGATACACTAAGTGTGACAGGCATCCCAACTGCCGCCAACGGCACCGTGACCGTTAATGGCGACGGCACTTTGAACTACACCCCAAATGCCAACTTCAACGGTACCGACACCATCACCTATACGGTAACAGATGGCAGTTTGACCGATACGGCCACAGTGACCGTGACAGTGAGCGCGGTTAATGATGCCGATACTTATTTTGCTGATCCGCGTTCTGAGTCCGATAATACGGATACTGCCTCTCAAAATACAACGTTAGCGGCTGTTGAAGATAAAGAAGATCGTTCAGCTTATGTTGTTGATACAGTTCGAAAAATCGGAGAGATTGGTAGTCTGTCACAAGTTGCGGGCGAGATGATGGTTGTGCTTGATTCCGTCAATGATGTTGAAAATCTTGGCGGCATTGGAGGCGATGAGAATAAGAGTGGTTTTGTAGCTGATGCTATTAACCGATTGAGCCTTTCTCAAACCCTTGATTATTTGTTCGAGCAAGGTGTTTTTGCTGGTGAAACGGTGAATCCGACAGATTACTCCGGCTCTTCCATCCAATGGAGTGCGCAGGCACCGGCAGCTCATAGTCAGCAGGCTGATGTAGAGTTTTTAAATTTGACAGATGGGCAAACGCTGATTTTTAGAGTTTCCGAACTGAACCTTGAACAGCAATCGGTTCCAGTTGAAAATGTTAGCATAACTCTTGCTGATGGCCAGGCTTTGCCACAGTGGATTGAACGTGTTGGTGATGGTGTATTTAAAGGGAAAATGCCTTCGGATATACAAGACTTTGCCATAAAAGTGCGCGCTTTATTGAGCACAGGCGATGTCGACACCCATTTTGTAACGATTAGTTCACAAGGTGCTTTGATCACAGATAGCACGGCCGAATATGGCCAAACAGTTGATGCAACCTTATTCTCGGATCAGTTGTCAGACACCCTAAAAACTGCGGATCAAGAGTTTATTAACCTCGCTGACGCATTATCTGGAGTTTAATAGCACCAAAGATTCGTTTTTCCACTGATAGTATGTGGAAAAGTCCTTTGGTTGTATACGTAACCTGAGCAAGTGTGTAATCTTTCGCTTCACTCGCTTTTTCGATAAGAATCGGTTATTGGGTTTGCGTTTGTTAGTGCTTTGAGTCGCGTTTATTAAAAATCAGTCCGTTTCGTAACCAGTTTTGGGGGCATTTTTCGTGTGATGAAAAATGTTTTACAGGTTTGCTCTATTGCACTCGTTTTGGCGGGCTGCTCAATTGCGCCCGAAAAAGCTACAAAACAGGACATTTCAGCCTTTTCTTTAGATAAAATTCAACGCGTTACGAAAAATCAGGAACCTGTCAAAGGCCCGATTGATTTGTATGAAGCAATGGCGCGTGCGCTGAAATACAATCTGGATACGAAAGTTCAGATCAAGGAAAAAGCGCTACGAATTCGCGGCCTGGATTTAGCTAATTATAAATTACTGCCGGATTTTGTTTCAAATTCCGGATATTCTGGCCGCAGCAATTATTCTGGTGGCCACAGTCAGCTCATTACGGGCAATAAAAATGATTTATTCCAGGGCAAAGGTGATTTGGGCGCAACAAGCGTAAACAATTCGACTTCATCAGAGCGTAATGTCTTTTCGCAGGATATAAAATTTACCTGGCATGTTCTTGATTTTGGTTTGTCCTATGTCCGGGCCAAACAAACAGCCAATGAAGTGCTTATTGCAGAACAGGTAAAGCGCAAGGTTGTAAACTCAACAATTGAAGCTGTGCGTTCTGCTTATTGGCGCGCGATCAGTAGTCAGCGTTTATTGAAAAAACTACGCTGGCTGGAAGGTCGTGTTTCGCGCGCCCTTGGCCAGACGCGGGCTTTATATAAATTGGGCAAAACATCGCCCATTACAGCGTTGACTTTTGAACGAGAGCTTGTTGGAATCAAACGTGAAATTCAAAAACTGGAAGGTGGCTTGACGAATGCCAAATATCAGCTTGCCGCATTAATGAACCTGCCACCAAATAAAAACTATCGTTTGGTACAGCCTCGAAGAAGGTTGCAGGATTTACGAATTCCAATTGCGGCAAAAAGAATGGTTGGCGTGGCCATGCGTAATCGGCCGGAGGTTTTG
>JALWJW010000407.1 GCA_026996935.1 Hyphomicrobiales bacterium | reverse complement strand
ATGGGATCCAAGTTACAAACAGGCCAATATCGATCAATATCTTAACTTGTCACAAGCAGTCAATAAAAAGTCCGGACGCACACTTAAAGATGTTGATATTCTGGTTTGGGCTGAAAGTGCCTTACCGCTGATTTATCAGGAAAACCTTGATGTGCAAAATCGGGTGAGCGCGGTTTTGCCCGATCGCACCCTGCTTATTATGGGGGCACTGCGCCGCGACTTGAAAAAACGCGATCCACAAGGGCGATCCTTTGTTTATAATTCAGTTTTAGCTGTCAACAACGAAAACCAGACCTTAGCGACTTACGATAAATTCCACCTTGTGCCGTTTGGTGAATATTTGCCTGGAGAAAAATATCTAGGCCCACTGGGCCTGCGTAAAATTGTGGATGTGCCGCGTGGTTTTAGTGTTGGCCCCGGGCCACAAACCTTTGATATTACAGGCTATCCGTCTTTCTCCAGCATGATTTGTTATGAGATTATTTTTCCGGGTAACATCATAGACAAAACCAATAGACCACAATGGATTATCAATGTCACCAATGATGCCTGGTTTGGTAAAACTGTCGGGCCTTATCAGCATTTAGCTCAGGCCCGGTTTCGGGCCATTGAAACCGGACTGCCAGTTGTTCGCGCCGCCAACACGGGAATATCTGCTCTTATTGGACCATATGGCAATACAATTGCACATTTAAAACTTGGTCAATCAGGGGCGCTTGATGTCACTTTGCCAACGCCTCTTAAACCCACCTGGTATTCCAGAACAGGCGATTTTGTAGTATTGTTCATATTATTCAGTATGCTGAGTTTATGGGGATTGACCAAGGCGAAAAAATCACGCAAGATTTAAAAAGCTTTATTAAATTGATCAGCCATAAGAAAAATAATATTTTTGAATTGCTAGAGCTTTCTAGTTGATATACTAAAACGGGAATAAGTCAGAGCTTTCCAGCTCATCAGGTCGGGGGCTTTCGATCTGAGGAACAAATGAATAAAAAAATACCCAATCCTGTAGATGTGCATGTCGGCAATCGAATCAGAATGCGCAGAATGCTAATTGGAATGAGCCAGGAAAAACTTGGCGAAGCTCTTGGATTAACTTTTCAACAAGTACAAAAATATGAAAAAGGGGCCAACCGCGTCAGCGCCAGTCGGCTTTATCAGATGGCGGTAAGTCTTGGTGTCCCTATTCAGTTCTTTTTTGATGACATGCCAACGTCAACCCAAAGCGTTGATTTGGAAGGTATGGCTGAAGGTGGTGCACCCGATCAACTGATGGATTTTTTAAATTCCTCAGAAGGGTTTCAACTCGGCCGCGCCTTTAGCACAATCAAAGATGCCAATATTCGAAAACGTGTTTTAGATCTGGTAAAATCACTTTCTGAATAAATGTGACAATTGTCTGGTTGACCTTTCCTGAAATTCTTGCCATTACTCCGCGCGAAATCTAAACGTTTGAGTGCGGTGGTCCTTTTTCACGTTTGAACCGTTCAATCGCTTTTTGCGATGCACTCAAAAAACTTCAGGAAAAATACCATGGCACGTCAAAGCTACTTGTTTACCAGCGAATCTGTTTCGGAGGGGCATCCAGATAAAGTCTGCGATCGCATTTCAGATGAGGTTGTTGATCTAATTTATCGCCAGGCTGAAACAGATGGAGTCGATGCTTCGTCTGTGCGCTCAGCCTGTGAAACCCTGACAACAACAAACAAAGTTGTTATTGCTGGGGAATATCGCGCTTCTCAATCAATCTCCAAAGAGTTGATTGAAGAAACCGCTCGTCAGGCCATAAAAAGTATTGGCTATGAGCAAGACGGCTTTCACTGGAAAAATGCCGAAGTTGATGTGGTGCTGCATGAACAATCAGCCGATATCGCTCAAGGCGTTGATGCCAGCGGCAATAAGGATGAAGGTGCTGGTGACCAGGGCATAATGTTTGGCTATGCCTGCCGCGAAACGCCTGACCTTATGCCGGCGCCAATTTATTACTCGCATAAAATTTTAGAGCGTTTGGCGCAGGTTCGCCATTCAGGTGAACAACCTGCTCTTGGCCCTGATTCAAAGAGCCAGATTACCGTTCAATATGAAAATGGTGTTCCTGTCGGCATTCGCGAAGTTGTGGTTTCACACCAACACCGCGATGAAAGCCTTACTTCTGGCGATATGCACGACATTATTGCCCCTTATGTACGCGAAGTAACGCCAGATGGCTGGATTAGCGATGATACAGTTTGGCATATCAACCCAACCGGTAAGTTCTTTATTGGTGGTCCTGATGGTGACTGTGGTTTAACAGGCCGTAAGATTATTGTTGATACATATGGCGGTGCGGCACCACACGGTGGCGGTGCGTTTTCTGGTAAAGATCCAACCAAAGTTGACCGCTCGGCTGCCTATGTCACACGCTATCTGGCCAAAAATGTTGTTGGCGCAGAACTGGCTGATCGTTGCACCATTCAATTGTCTTACGCAATTGGCGTTGCCCGTCCCCTTTCAATTCATGTTAATTTGCATGGTACGGGTAATGTGAGTGAAGATAAGCTGGAAAGTGTTCTTGGTGAAATCATGGACCTTCGTCCACGTGGGATTCGTGAACACCTCCAACTTAACCGCCCCATCTATGCGCGTACCGCAGCCTATGGCCATTTTGGCCGTACACCTGATGATGATGGTGGTTTTTCCTGGGAAAAACTTGATTTGGTTGACGCGCTCAAAGCCGCAACAGCATAATATCAACGACCATGAAACAAGAAACACAACGCCCTGATGGCGGTTTTAAATTTTATGGTCGTCGCAAAGGCATGCCGTTAAGTGATCGACAAAGTGATCTGATGGAGAATTATTTACCCTCCATCAGATTGAATGTCGAACAACCGCTTGAAGGTCTTGATCCCACCAAAGAACTTTGGCTTGAAATTGGTTTTGGTGGTGGCGAACACTTGGCTTATCAGGCTGAGAACAATCCTGATAAACAATTTATTGGTGTTGAGCCATTTGTGAACGGGGTGGCAAAATTTATTAGTGTGGCCCATGATAAAAAGCTCACCAATGTGAAAGTTCTTGATGATGATGCGCGGATGCTTTTGCCAAATCTGCCTGATCACTGTTTAGATCGACTGTTTCTTTTGTATCCTGACCCCTGGCACAAAACCCGCCATAACAAGCGGCGGTTTGTAAACCCCGAATCAATCGCTCATTTCCATCGCATCATTAAACCGGGTGGGGTGTTTAGATTTGCCAGTGATATTGACGATTACGTTAAATGGACGGTTAAAAACATTTATCAACACGGTGGCTTTACTTTTAGCGGGCAGTGCCATGATGATTGGGCCTGCGCCCCTGATGACTGGTGTGAAACACGTTATGAGCGCAAAGCAAAACGCGAAGGACGCAAACCAAATTACATCAGCTTTTATCGCTCTTAAAACCGGCCATAATACAAATGCTGAAATCTTGATAAAACGAAAGCATATGGCCATCACCAGTTTTACTTGCAGTTTTTATAAAAGGGTGTATAAGGGCTTTAGTAATTTTCGTTCTCATAGTCTGAGTGTTCAGATGGCCAAAAGGCAATTTGAGAGTGGGTCCCAACGGGTCCCGCTTTTTTTGTTGCTTAAATCTGGCCTGTCCTTAAACCCAAAGACAACGGAACGATATAATTTGATATTGAGACAAAGGCACTAAACTATTGAGTGACGATTTGGAAAAACGCCTGGTACGCGAAACAGGGGCGGCATTGACAATTGCGCAACTGGCCGAACCTGTTTTGGAAGATCTTGGCTTTCGACTGGTGCGTGTGCGGTTTTTGGGCAAAGGCAACAGCCAGGTTCAGATCATGGCCGAACGTGCCGATGGTACTTTAACCATTGATGATTGCGTGGCGATCAGCCGGGCATTATCGCCGGTAATGGATGTGGAAGACCCTATTTCGAGCAAGTACAATCTTGAAATTTCTTCCCCCGGCATTGATCGCCCTCTTGTGCGGCCACAAGATTTTGAACGTTGGGCCGGGTATGAAGCAAAAGTTGAACTTAGCGAACCGCTTGCAGACCGCCGCCGCTTTAAAGGTAAGTTGGAAGGCTTTCTGGATGGTGAAGTACGAATTTTTGTTAAGTCACAAGATGGCGCGCAAGACGATATTTTAATCGGTTTACCATTTAACAAAATTTCTGATGCCAAACTGATTATGACCGATGAATTGTTTGAAAAAACACGTAAAAAAAACGAAGAAGCTGCTGCCAATCCATCAAAAGATAGTGGCAGTTTCGGTGATGGCAGTGAAATAGATACCGATTGATTTCGAGATATTATAAACGAATTTAAAAGACGAAAACGGAGATTGAGTATGTCTGATACGGGTGTAAGTGCTAACCGGCTGGAACTATTGCAAATTGCAGAAGCTGTGGCTCGTGAAAAATCCATCGATAAAGGCCTTGTCCTGTCAGCAATGGCTGAAGCGATACAACGGGCAGCTAAATCTCGTTATGGTGTTGAAAATGACATTCGAGCCAGCATCGATCCTAAAACAGGTGAAATTTCTCTACGACGCAATTTAGAGATTGTTGAAGAAGTTGAAAATGATGCAACAGAAATTCTGTTAGAAGATGCCTTGCACATTAACAGTGAAGCAAAAGTTGGCGATTCAATTTCAGAACCACTTCCCCCGATTGATTTTGGTCGTATTGCAGCACAAAATGCCAAGCAGGTAATTGTGCAAAAAGTGCGTGATGCCGAACGTGAGCGTCAATATGAAGAATATAAAGGCCGCATTGGTGAAATCATTAATGGTACGGTTAAACGGGTTGAATATGGCAATGTGATTGTTGACCTTGGCCGTGGTGAAGCCATTGTGCGCCGCGATGAAAGCCTGCCGCGCGAAAATTTCCGCACTGGTGATCGCATTCGTGCTTATCTTTATGATGTGCGTGAAGAAGCCCGTGGTCCACAGGTTTTCCTTTCACGGGCGCGGCCAGAGTTCATGGCCAAACTGTTTGGTCAAGAAGTGCCTGAAATTTATGACGGTGTGGTTGAGGTTATTTCAGTGGCACGTGACCCTGGTAGCCGAGCCAAAATCTCAGTGATTTCAAAAGATTCATCTGTTGATCCGGTCGGGGCTTGTGTGGGTATGCGCGGCAGTCGTGTGCAAGCTGTTGTTAATGAGTTGCAGGGTGAAAAAATCGATATCATTCCCTGGACCGATGATGCGGCCAGCTTTATCGTTAATGCTCTGGCTCCGGCTGAAGTGTCTAAAGTTGTGATGGATGAAGATACTAAACGCATTGAAGTTGTGGTGCCTGATGAGCAATTATCTTTAGCCATTGGTCGCCGTGGCCAAAATGTTCGTCTTGCTTCTCAACTTACCGGTTGGGACATCGACATTATGACCGAAACCGACGAATCAGATCGTCGCAACAAAGACTTCATTACCCGTACCGAACGCTTTATGAATGCGCTTGATGTGGATGAGATGCTGGCTCAATTATTAGCATCTGAAGGTTTTGAGCAGGTTGAAGAGGTCGCCTATGTTGACCCGATTGAGATTTCTTCTATTGAAGGCCTTGATGAAGATACCGCAATTGAATTGCAAACACGGGCAAAAGAGTTCATTGAACGCAATGCAAAAGAGCTTGATGAAAAACGTAAAGCCCTTGGTGTTGAGGACGGATTACTTGAAATTGATGGGATAACCCCTGAAGTTATGGTGGCTCTGGGTGAGGATAATATTCGCACCATGGAAGATTTTGCCGGTTGTGCTACAGATGACCTTATTGGTTGGAGCGAGCGCGAAGACGGTGAAGTTGTGCATCATGATGGGGCGCTTTCCAAACTCAATATTTCAGCCGCTCAGGCAGAAGCCATGATCATGGCAGCGCGCATTAAAGCGGGCTGGATTGAAGAGGCTCCCGAAGAAGAGTTAAATGAAGAAACAGATAGTGACGTGGACGAAAACAACCCAGACGATGAAACAAGCAAAGACAAAATTTGAGTATTGGACTTAATAATAAAGTGATTTGGTGCCAAAATGGTGGAACGAAAATGTATTGTGAAGCAAGAAACACTCGATACTTCACATCTTTTGCGTTTTGTTTTGGGACCAGATCAACAAGTGGTTGCTGATTTAAAAGGAAAGTTGCCTGGACGGGGTGTCTGGGTAACAGCAAAGAAAAGTTTTATTGTGCAGGCAATTGACAAAAAGCTGTTTCCGCGCGCCTTTAAAACAAAATGTCAGGTCAATAAGGATTTGCCTGATATTATCGAAGGTTTATTTGAAGACAGGTGTTTGAATTATCTGTCTTTGGCAAAAAAAACAGGTGCTGTTATAACGGGCTTTGACAAAGTCGCAACAGCATTGAACAAAAACAATGTTGCACTGTTATTACAAGCAAATGACGGGGCGACAGACGGGCAGGAAAAGCTGAAAAGAAAATTTTTACACATTGGTCAGCGCGATCATGTAATCAAAGTTTTTTCTTGTAAGCAAATGAGTATGGCTTTTGGCGGTACAAATGTGATACATGCTGCTATAACGCGAGGTACAATGGCAAACAACGTCCTTGCATCGACGATGAAATTGATAAAATACCGCTCCTAATTGGCGAAACTGGTACAAAAAAACTATGAACGACACGAACGACAAAGATAACAAAGACAACTCAACAGCGAGTACAAAAGACAACGCAAAAGGTGGTCGTACACTTTCTGTCAGCCGTACTACTGTTGAACAAAGCCGTGTCCGACAGAATTTTTCTCACGGTCGGTCCAAAACGGTTGTTGTTGAAACCAAACGTAAACGCATTCTTGGAGCACCGGGGGCAAAGCCAGGGGCCACACCATCTGCAACACCAGCGTCGGCAAAACCTGCAAGTACATCCAAAGCACCAAAACCTTTGGTTGTTGAAAAGAAAACTGCTGCACCTAAAAAAGCTGTACCTAAGCCTGGCGCCAAAGTTGGAAAACTTTCAGCGCGTGAGCAAGAAGCACGTGAACGTGCTTTAGCCGGGGCCAAGGCGCGTGCTGTCGAGGAAGAGGCTGAACGTAAACGCCAGGAAGAGCTCGCGGCAGTCAAAGCGGCTGAAGAAGCCCAGGCCAAAGCTATTCGCGAAGCCGAAGAGGCGCGCATTGCTCAAGAAAACGCCCGCAAAAAAGCGATTGAAGATAAAAAAGTTAAAACGGCCACTCAAAGCGTGCAAGAAGCAGCACCAACCAAAGATGTTGCAGATACAAAAACACGCAAGCCCAAAAAAGAAAACAAACCGGCCCAGCAACCAACACGTCCTGCGCGTGGCGGCAATGAGCGTCGTCGAGGTAAGCTGACAATTGGCAACGCACTGGCAGGTGACCAAGAACGCAAACGCTCAGTTGCCGCTTTCAAACGCCGTATGCAGCGCCAAAAGAAACAAGCAGCCGGCATTAGTGATGCACCTGCGGAAAAAAGGTCACGTGAAGTTATTATCCCTGAGGTTATTACCATTCAGGAGTTGGCCAACAGAATGGCCGAACGGGCGGTCGACATCATCAAGGAACTGATGAAACAAGGTCAAATGATGCAAATTAACGACATTATTGACTCTGATACTGCCCAATTGATTGCAGAAGAATTTGGCCACACGGTTAAACGCGTTTCAGAATCTGACGTTGAAGAAGGCATTCTTGGCGATGAAGATGATGAAGCCGATATGGTGCCGCGCGCGCCTGTTGTGACGGTTATGGGCCATGTTGATCATGGTAAAACATCATTGCTTGATGCCCTTCGTAAAGAAAACGTTGTTTCTGGTGAAGCAGGCGGTATCACCCAACACATTGGGGCATATCAGGTTGACACAGGTAAAGGCATTGTGACCTTCCTTGATACACCTGGCCACGCCGCCTTTACTTCTATGCGGGCACGTGGCGCGCAAGCTACCGATATTGTTGTTCTGGTGGTGGCTGCCGATGACGGTGTTATGCCGCAAACAATTGAAGCCATCAACCACGCCAAAGAAGCTGGTGTACCGATCATTGTTGCCATCAATAAAATTGACGTTGAAGGGGCAGATCCGAACCGGGTTCGCACCGAACTGCTTTCACATGAAATCGTGGTTGAAAGCATGGGCGGCGGTGATGTGCTTGATGTAGAGGTTTCTGCAACACAAGGCACCAACCTTGACAAGTTGCTTGACGCTATCTTGCTGCAAGCTGAAATTTTAGAACTTAAAGCCAATCCAAACCGTCCTGCCGATGGAATGGTGGTTGAGGCCCAACTTGATCGTGGACGCGGTGCTGTCGGCACCATGCTTGTCCAACGCGGCACCTTGAAAATTGGCAATATTATTGTTGCTGGCAGTGCTTGGGGTAAAGTGCGCGCGCTTATCAATGATAAAGGTGAGCATGTTGCAGAAGCTGGCCCTTCAAGCCCGGTTGAAGTGCTGGGTCTAAACAGTCCGCCAGAAGCTGGCGATCAACTGGTTGTTGTTGATTCTGAAGCACGAGCGCGCGAAATTACTGATTATCGTATTCGCAAACGTCGTGAATCACGCGGGGCTGCCACTTCGGCCCTCACCCTTGAGCAAATGATGAATGAGCTGAAACAGGCTGATCGTAAAGAAGTATCCATCTTGTTGAAAGCTGACGTGCAGGGTTCTGCTGAGGCGATTGTTCAGGCTCTTGAAAAATTATCAACTGATGAAGTTGTGGCGCGGGTTATTCACTACGCGGCAGGCGGTATTAATGAGTCAGACATTGAACTGGCCAAAGCCTCTAACGCTGTCATCTTCGGCTTTAATGTTCGCGCCAATAAACAAGCCCGTGAACTTGCAACACAAACAGGCCGTGAAATTCGTTATTACAACGTGATTTATGATCTCATTGATGATGTGAAAGCTGCCATGTCTGGTCTGCTTGATCCAACGCTTCGCGAAACCTTCCAGGGTAATGCTGAAATTCTTGAAGTGTTTAACGTATCTAAAGTGGGTAAAGTGGCTGGTTGTCGTGTGACAGAAGGCAAGGTTGCACGTGGCGCTGGCGTTCGTCTTATTCGCGATAACGTGGTTGTTCACGAAGGCAAACTTTCAACTCTCAAACGCTTTAAAGATGAAGTTAAAGAGGTTGTTGGCGGTCAAGAGTGCGGCATGGCCTTTGAAAATTATCAGGACATGCGCCCTGGCGATATTATTGAGTGTTTCAGTGTTGAGTCCATTGATCGCAATATTGATGAGCTGCTTGAAAAATAAAAGATTATACGTAGAGAAGCTTAATGGCAAAACGATCTGAACCAAGTCAGCGCCAACTGCGGGTTGGTGAGGTATTGCGCCACGCATTATCGCAAATTTTCACCCGCGGGGAAACCAATGACCCGGAGCTTGAGGTCATTGGCGTCACCGTTTTGGAAGTGTCTATGTCGCCTGACCTAAAGCAGGCTTTGATTTATGTGCGTCCACTCCAGCTTTCAAAAGAAACTGAACTTGTTGCCGCATTAAAACGCAACAGAAAATATATCCGCAAACTGATGGCTCCTCAGATTGCACTTAAATTTATGCCTGACATTCGGTTTCAGATTGATTCAGCCCCCGATCATGCCAAACGCATTGATGACCTGTTGCATTCACCGCAAGTAAAACGTGATCTGGAAGCAAAAAGCTTTGACGACATGTCAAAGGAAGATGGATCAGAAGGTTAAGACAATATGGCAAGGCGT
>JALWJW010000406.1 GCA_026996935.1 Hyphomicrobiales bacterium | reverse complement strand
ATTTTATACGCCGCTCTTTGCGGGGTGAGCAAAGTTGATAACATGTCAATTTACCAGCTTGGCAGGAAAACTAAAATCTGGTTATTGGCGCTCGGGTTTATCGGCCTGTTGCTCGCCAGTCTGGTTGCTATTGCGGGGCAGGACGGATTGATCCGCCAGGAAATCAGTTTTACTCATGGCGAAAATGTTCTCAAAGGTGTCCTTGTCTCGCCAGAAAAAGCCGCAACTGCGACCCCTTGCGTGATATTTGTGCATGGCGCGGGTGATATGCCAAGGGATGCTTATGGTTATTATACTATTTATTGGAAACGCTTTGCTGATAAAGGTTGGTGCTCTCTGGCATGGGATAAACCTGGAGTGGGTGCGTCCGCTGGTGACTGGCAGCTTCAGTCCATGGATGATCGGGCATCTGAAGTCTCGGCAGCCATGAACTTTTTGCGGTCGCGCTCAGGAATGAAAAACACACCAATCGGCCTGATTGGGTTTAGTCAGGCTGGCTGGGTTATGCCCAAAGTTGTTAATCAACGCGATGATGTCGCTTTTGTCATTTCGGTCTCAGGAGCAATCGATTGGATGGAACAGGCTCGCTATTCCGGCGACAAGCGTCTTTCAGCAGAAGGTTTTTCCAAGCAACAAATTGCCAGAGTGAACAAATTTGGCAATCGGGTCAATGCCGCGATCAGGTCTGGTGCGTCTTATCAAACCTATCTTACAATTATGTCAAAGGCACCAGAAGGAGAAAGTGCCCGTATGAGTGCACACTATTGGGAATTTGTGAAGCGTAATTGGCGCGCCAATGTTCGAAAGGATCTGCGTCAGGTCAATGTGCCGGTTTTGGCACTTTTTGGGGCAAAAGATGCTTATGTAGACCCAATTATCAGTGCACGGATTTATCGGCAGGAGCTTAAACGGTCATCAGCCCCTTTTTTTGATGTCATTACTTTCGATAATGCCGACCATGCACTGATGTTGAGCGATAAAATCCAACCATCGTATCAGGGACTGGATGCCTGGATTTTACTTTTTAAAATTTTGTTTTGGGGTGAGAAAAATTTTCCGGATGGTTTTTTTGTCATGCTGGAAAATTGGTTGGACCGCTTTGGCCGGGCCACATAGACCGTGCAGTCAAGTTATAGGAACTAAAAATCATGGAAGACAAGATTCGTATAATACAGGGCTTTCCAGAACATCTTCGTCAGTCTGCGGCTGAAGTTTACTTCGATGCCTTTGCCCAAAAAATTGGCTGGCTACTGGGCAGCAGGAAAAAAGCTATCACATATATTGCCAGCGTTATGAATCCCGATTTTTCTTTGTGCGCAGTTTCTGGGAAAAACCATTCTGAAAAACTTATCGGTCTTGCTGGCTATAAAACACGAGGTGGCAGCCTTGTTGGTGGCGGGTTTTCCGGTCTGACTGAAAATTACGGTTTTCTATCTTCCTTGTGGCGCGCCCCTTTGCTGGCACTGCTTGATCGCGAGATTGAGCGGGACGTTTTACTTATGGATGGTATTGCAGTTGCCCCTGCCCACCAAAGCCGCGGGATCGGAACAAAACTACTCGGGGCAGTTGTCAAACACGCCAAAACCAACGGTTATCAATACGTACGCCTCGATGTCATCAACACCAATCCACGTGCCGCTGCACTATATAAGCGTCACGGTTTTGTATCTAAAGGTACAGACGAACTGGGGTTGCTCAAACACCTGTTTGGGTTTTCTTCATCGACACAAATGGTGTTGCCCGTTTTACACCCCCAGAACCACTAAAAGGAATACGTTACGATCTTGTCTCTAAAAACTCTGTCAGCCACCTTTTCGCTGTTCATGTTTGATTTCAAACGAAGCAAGCAAGCCGCCAGATGATGATTTGTTGAGGTGAAGAGTTTCATCATAGGCATCAAGGACATCACTGATAATAGCCAAACCCAAACCAGAACCAGCGATTGATTCATCCAAACGCACGCCCCTTTTTTGTGCCGCCTTACGTGATCGGTCTGAAATTCCTTTGCCGTCATCTTCGATCATAAACTTAGTATAATTTGCTTCTTGATACACTCTGACAGAAATTTTTGAACGCGCATGCTTGACGGCATTTTCCAACAGATTTCCTAAAACTTCAATCAGGTCGTCTTTATCCATTTGAACGGTTAGATGTTGCTCACATGCTATTTCAAATTCTTTGTTGTCGCTATCTGGCGTACGCATCAGTGTTTTGAC
>JALWJW010000405.1 GCA_026996935.1 Hyphomicrobiales bacterium | reverse complement strand
CTGCCAGGGTTCAAGATTTTCAACATGGATATTGCCGCGAAACCGTAATGGATCAATTGAGGCACCCATGGTTTTTTCTAAATCTTTAACGCTTGCAAGGTTGATAAGCGAGATGGCAGCTTGTGGAATATCGCTGAAATGGTGATTGGGGGCTGAGACCAGGTTGATTTTGGTGATTTTTGGGTCATTTAGATATTCGATAATAATTTGTTCAAGTTTCAATTTATCTTTCTGATCTGATAAATTGAATTGACCAAGTGCATGACCACCAGTGTGAATGGATAGTTCTTTTGTCTGTTCATTGAACTGGCATTTTAGCAATGCAAGTTTGGGGTGCGATAAAAGTTGAACAAACTGACCTTTTTTTAAATAGGTCGGGTGGGAGGAATCAAATGCTTGATCACCTATTTCAAAAGCCCAAAAGCGGTCAAATGCAAAGCCCCTGGATTGATGCAACTGTGCCGTTTCCAAGTTTTGTGGTGACAAGCCTTTGATTGGATAGTGATAGAGATCTTGAATTTTCATGTCTGATCCGGTTTTTGTCTTTGTGGGTCTTGAGATTTTAATTTGTCCCACCATATTAGGTTTATGCGCAGAGGGGAATGCCTAATTAGGGTTCTGGCTTATGCGTAAATTTATAATTATTACGTGGCGTTTTTAACGTGGTGCCAAGATTTTGGGCTGCGATGTAAACGTGCAGAAGGAGTAATATCATGGAATTTGAAAATTATACTGAACGAGCACGCGGATTTGTTCAATCTGCTCAAAATTTGGCACTACGCGAGGGCCATCAAAAATTCACCCCATTACATATTTTAAAGGTGTTGTTAGATGACGATCAGGGTTTAACCTCCGGTTTGGTTAAATCGGCTGGTGGTGATCTTAAAGTTGCGCAAACAGAAGTTGCCCTGGAACTTGGCAAAATGCCTAAAGTTACTGGGGGCGGAGCAGGCCAGCTTTATATGGCACCTGAAACGGCGCGGGTTTTTGAGGCTGCAGAAAAACTGGCGAAAAAAGCAGGCGACAGCTTTGTTACGGTTGAGCGTTTGTTGCATGGCTTGTTAATAGAAAAAAGTGACGCAGCGCAGTGTTTGAAAAAAGCAGGATTAACACCTACCGGTCTCAACAAAGCAATTGATGAGCTTCGTCAGGGTCGCACTGCAGATTCTGCATCGGCCGAACAGGCTTATGATGCGCTTAAGAAATATGCTCGTGATTTGACCGAAGTGGCCAGAGAAGGCAAACTTGATCCGGTTATTGGCCGTGATGAAGAAATTCGTCGCACCATGCAGGTCTTGTCTCGTCGGACCAAAAACAATCCTGTTTTAATCGGTGAACCTGGTGTTGGTAAAACAGCAATTGCCGAAGGCTTGGCCTTGCGAATTGTTAATGGTGATGTGCCAGAAAGTTTGCGCGATAAAAAGCTGTTGTCTTTGGATATGGGCGCGCTTATTGCCGGGGCTAAATATCGCGGGGAGTTTGAAGAACGATTGAAAGCGGTGTTGTCTGAAGTACAATCTGCAGCCGGTGAGATCATTTTGTTTATTGACGAAATGCATACACTGATTGGTGCGGGTAAATCTGATGGCGCGATGGATGCTTCCAATTTACTTAAACCTGCTTTGGCACGTGGTGAATTGCACTGTGTTGGTGCAACCACACTTGATGAGTATCGCAAATATGTTGAAAAAGATGCGGCTTTGGCCCGGCGTTTCCAGCCTGTGTTTGTTGATGAGCCAACAGTTGAAGACACGATTTCAATCTTGCGAGGTATCAAGGAGAAATATGAACTGCACCACGGGGTACGAATCACGGATTCTGCTTTGGTTGCTGCGGCCAATTTATCTAATCGCTATATTACCGACAGGTTTTTACCGGACAAAGCCATTGATTTAATGGATGAAGCGGCATCGCGTCTGCGTATGCAGGTTGATTCCAAACCCGAAGAGCTTGATGAGCTGGATCGCCGGATCATTCAATTGAAAATTGAACGTGAAGCGCTGAAAAAAGAAACTGATCGTGCATCTGTTGATCGTTTGGAAGACCTTGAAACCGAACTTGGTGACCTTGAAGAAAAAGCTGCTGTTCTAACGCAAAAATGGCGGGCTGAAAAAGACAAACTTAATGATGCTCAAAAGCTGAAAGAAGAACTTGATCAGGCTCGTGTAGAGTTAGAACTTGCAGAGCGTAATGGTGATTTAGCCAAAGCGGGTGAATTGTCTTAT
>JALWJW010000404.1:4346-9715 GCA_026996935.1 Hyphomicrobiales bacterium | reverse complement strand
CGCACGATCAGTTGCATGGCCTTTGCCCGTAAAGGCCAGAGAACCATGCAAAATACACTTGAGCGCCACAGCTTCGCCACCGCCTGGAATACGGTTCTCACTGGATTTCAAATCCTCAAGAAACCGCCCCGCCGCACTCATCGGCCCCATCGTATGAGACGATGATGGCCCAATGCCAATTTTAAAAATATCAAAAACGCTTAGGAACATAAAACCCTGACTGAAAAACCCACTCTGACAATCAAACATAGTTCAATCGCACAGATGCTAAAACCCAAGAACCGACCTTGCATGTTCTAACACCGTCAATCAAGAAAAAGCCTGTGTCCTGTCTGGCCCAATCATATTAAATTTGATTAAAATCAAGGATTAGACACACCCGCAGCCTAAAGCTTCTCCCATGAAAACTTATCAAAAAACACTCATCAGCCTCACCCTTACCCTTACCCTAGGGCTTACAGGGCTAACCATTGGTTTTGCCAATTCCCAGACCAGTGCTCAAACCCCAAACAAAACAACCCCAACCGCTGCCAGCATCGCCAAAGGCAAAAAACTGGCGACAAAATTGTGCAGCCATTGCCACAATATTGAAACAACCGGTAAAAGCACTGCCTATCGCGCCCCACCCTTTCGCACCTTCGCCGCTAAATGGCCCTTGGAAGACTTAGAAGAAGCCTTGGCTGAAGGCATTGTCGTCGGCCATTCCATTATGCCAGAATTTGAGCTGGAAACCGACGACATCACCGCATTGTTAGATTTTATGGGCGATCTGGCTAAAAAAGCTGGCTTGGTCAAAAAATAACCCGTCAACTTATGCTCCAATTTTAGTAATAAGCAACGGTCCAATCAACGGAATAAGCGTGATCGCATTGAGCACCGCATTGGCTGATACACCAGCCGCGATTGAACCTGCACTATCAACCACAAACCACACAATGCCAGCAATAATGGCCGTCCTAACAATGGGCTTGTTACCATCGCGCACCGCGGGATAAACAATGCCCAAATAAATCACGCCAAGCGCCGCCAATAACCCTGCGCCAATGGCAGATAGCCAAGCCAAATTCTGGTTATAAACGGGCAAGCCATCACCAGCAGGCCAATGTAATACATCCAGATAAAACCGCCCAATAAAATCAATGGGGGCAAACGCCGTTGATCCCCAAACAAAAGCATTGATAAATAAAATATACGAAACATATTTAACGGCGAGTGCGCCAGTCTGTTGGTTCATTGGTTTTTCCTTTCAGGTTAACATCAACCGCAAACAAAACCACATTGAACCGCAAAACAATTACCTCATAGGTAAGTGATTTAATCTAAATTTACGCTATACTCACGCCATGACTTCTGCATTTGGCAACATATTACGCGATTGGCGCAAGCAACGGCGAATGAGCCAGTTAGACCTTGGCTTAGATGCTAACGTCTCAGCCCGCCATATCAGTTTTATCGAGCAAGGCCGCTCCAAACCATCGCGCGAGATGGTGTTAAATCTAACCCAATGCCTACAAATGCCTAAAGCCCAAACCAATCAAGCCTTTCTGGCCGCTGGTTTTGCCCCCGCCTTCCAACAACACGCCAACAACAATACAGACCTTGCCCAAATCCACAGCGCCATCAACATCATGCTTAAAAACCACATGCCCTATCCCGCCATTGTGATGGACAATCATTGGAACATCATAAACGCCAATGAATGCGCCCAAACATTGCTGGACCAAACAGGCTTTGCTGGTCAAACAAATTTAATCGAAGCTTTAATTTCTGACAGCCCCGCAACATCAAGTATCGAAAATTGGCACGAAGCTGTTGGCCTCATTTTGCAACGATTGAAAGTTGAAGTGTTCCAACTGGGCCAAGATGAAGTTTTGTCAGATTTAATAGTTCAACTTGAAAACCATATCGATGCCCACAGCAAACAACCACTACAAATAGATTTCACCCAAGCCGTCATCCCCACCCGCTTTCGCATCGGAGATCAAATCGTCAGCGTGTTCTCCACCCTTGCCCAATTCGGCACGGTATTTGATATTGCGCTGGCCGATTTAAAAATTGAGCTGATGTTTCCTGCTGACGATGAGACAGAGGCTTTTTTTAATGTGAAATAAGGATGAGGATTACAGATCGGGTTTGAAAATTCCGTTCACGCTAAATGGGCTATGCCATACGCTGCACTATGCGCGGCACATTTTAATAGGCTCACGCTAACGGCTTCGCTCGGACGCTGCGCTAGCGCGGCCTGACCGGCCGAGGCGCAGTCGCACCTAGTTTCTTTTTAATAGGCTCACGCTTACTCGCTTCGCTCGGACGCTGCGCTAGCGCGGCCTGACCGGCCGAGGCGCAGTCGCACCTAGTTTCACAGAATGCCGTAATCTCACAACGTGAGGCCAGAACTATCCGTCAACCTCACTGGAGGAGCGCCGCGACGACTAGGGCCAACGGCCCTCGGCGCCAATGCGCCGCGCTACGCAGCGTCCGAGCGTAGCGAGTAAGCGTGAGCCAAATAAAAGCATCAGTTGGCCTATAAGCCGGGTTTTGTCCACCTTGCAAAAAGCAAAGCTGTATGACCATTCATCTGGGATGTACATTACTGCACACCTCATGCAACCAACCCGGGCGACGATCCATAAACCGACCATGTGCCGCCCCTATTTGGTCTTGCTCCCGGTGGGGTTTACCTTCGCCAGTGTTGTTACCAACACCGCGGTGCGCTCTTACCGCACCCTTTCAGCCTTACCTCTTAAACTAACAAGTTAGCTTAGAAGGCGGTCTACTCTCTGTGGCACTATCCCTGGGGTCGCCCCCGCCGGACGTTATCCGGCACCGTGTTTATGTGGAGCCCGGACTTTCCTCTGCAAGGCCCCGGCCAAAAAGCTATAAATAGCAAAGCCATTACCTCGCAGCGGTCATCCAGCCAACTGATACAATCGATGACTTAGTCTTGATCATAAGCGCGGTCAAGCTTTGCCTTTAACAATATCCTGCAACAAGTGCTGCGTTGCATGATCGGCAACACCGTCTGTTCTCTCAAGGCCGTAGCGCAACTGAAAGGATTTCAAAAATTGCACGGTTTCCTCATCCATTTCCCCCGAGACAGGGCAATCATAACCGTGGGTCCACAAGCAGCGCTGAATTTCTTTAATGCTCAATTCACGACCAAGCGAAATATCTTGCGGCCAATATCCAATGCCCGCCTTGGCCAATTTAGCCCACGGAAATTTGGGACCCGGGTCAACTTTACGTCCCGGAGCCACATCGCTATGGGCTAAAACCTTCTTGGCAGGAATATTATGGCGAGCGATAATGTCTTTAGACAAGGCAATCACTGCCTCGATTTGCTCATCAGGAAAGTCAGGAAACGCCCCAAGTGGCCCCTCGTTTTGAATCTCTATGCCCACCGAGGCTGAATTGATGTCGTCATTGCCCTGCCAGTAAGATTTTCCCGCATGCCAGGCCCGTTTGTCTTCGCTAACCATTTGCGTAATAGAGCCGTCAATATCAACCAGATAATGACAAGACACCCCAGATTCAGGCGCGCAAAGCCAGTTCACCGCCGCTGCCCCGCTTTTCATACCCGTATAATGTAATAACAAAATATCAACACCTCTCAAACGATCGCCAAAATTAGGCGAAGGACACCACACATGCTCAAGCTGCGTCCTCATCATAAAGCGCGTTCTTTGACAATGGCTTCATAAGCAGAATTAATCGCTGCCAACCGATCATTGGCTACTGAAATCATTTCAGGCGGCAACCCTGCCGCGATATGACGATCAGGGTGATTCTCTTTAACAATCTCTCGGTAAAGCCGTTTCAGTTCATCATCGTTTACACACGGATCAACCCCCAAAACCGTATAAGGGTCATTATCACCCGATTGCACATGACGCGCCTTAATGCAGCGAAATTTCTCACCAAGGCCGAAAATCTTTGCCACGTCGCGTAAAAAGTTTAATTCGGCCTCATGCATAATCCCGTCAGCTTTGGCAATATGAAAAAGACTATCAAGCACATCTTCTAAAACCTGCGGCTTTTGCGCAAACAATTTAGCAATCTGCTCGGCATAAACCTCATAACCAGCAACATCTTTTTTGGCCATATTGAACACGCGCGAAACATTGGCCACTTCATCGGCGCTTACATTGAACACTTCTTTAAAAGCATCAATTTCCTGAGCTGTTACAACACCGTCAGCCTTGGCCATCTTAGCCCCAAGCGCTACCACTGCAATGGTAAACGGCACGCTTGAATTGGGGTCAGCATCACCTTCACCCGATACGCCAGACAACATGCCAAGCACTGTTTCACCAATTGCTGAGGCCTTGTGTGATATTTTTTGCCAAATAGTCATAAGTGCCATACTAGTGGATTCGGCACTTATTATAAATGCCCGTTTCCATTAATTCCATTTTAGAAAAACCCCGCCGTAATGAAAAACTTCTCACAAACCACCCAAGGTTATATTTACGGCACCATTGGGGTGATTATTTTTGGTCTGACATTGCCAGCCACCCGCATCGCCGTAGCTGAGTTTCCACCCCTGTTTGTCGGTCTTGGCCGCTGCGTTTTAGCCGCTATTTTAGCTATTATTTATTTACGCGCCATCAAAGCAAAACGTCCAACGAAAAGTCAGATCAAACGTCTGGCACTCGTTCCCATTGGTATCATTTTTGGCTTCCCTCTACTCACCGCTTACGCCATGCAAACCGCCCCTGCCAGCCATGGTGGTGTCGTACTTGGTATTCTACCTTTGGCCACCGCCGTTGCAGCCATGATGGTAGCACGTGAAAAACCCTCAATTTCATTCTGGTTTTGGGGCATTCTTGGGGCATTGGCAGTAATTAGCTTTGCCTTGCTGGATGGTGGTGCTGAAATTTATGGCGCAGATTTTTTGCTTTTAGGAGCGGTTATATTGGCCGCATTTGGATATGCATTGTCTGGCGATCTATCGCGATCAATGGGTGGTTTAGAAGTTATTTCCTGGGCATTGGTCATTGCCCTGCCTGTCCTGACTATCGCTGTGGCGTTTGTTTTTAATGACATCAACTGGTCAGCATCCTGGCACGCCTGGGCCAGTTTTATCTATGTCGCCGTTTTTTCACAATTTATCGGCTTTGCCTTTTGGAATAAGGGACTGGCCCTTGGTGGCATTTCCCATGTCGGACAAACGCAATTATTTCAAATTTTCGTTACGCTGGCAGGGTCTGCACTGTTACTTGGTGAAACTATAAAACCAATCACTTTGTTTTTTGCCATTCTTGTCGCCATCGCTGTTGGCCTTGGCCGCAGATCTAGTGTGAAGCGTAATTGAAAACACTAGTGCCTAAATGTTTCGTCACTTAACCTACCTTTAAAACCAGAGCAAC
>JALWJW010000404.1:0-4336 GCA_026996935.1 Hyphomicrobiales bacterium | reverse complement strand
ACCTTCACGCTTTTGCGAGAAGGTTGAGCTAGGCATTAAAACGAAACTTTGCAGGGGACGCTTTAATGGTAATTTCCGATTTATCAGAAACTTAGGGGTTTTTCATGAATCAACTTCTTAAGTCGTATTACCAATTTCCCATGGAGAAATTATAGGTAAGACCAACGCGCATAGAATGCACACCACTGGCTTTTAAGTCCGCTTTACAAGGGTTAACACCACATGCTGCCGGCACATCCAGATTATAACGCTTCTTGTTATAATTAGCATAAAGATATTCAAGCCGCGCATGTAGGTTTGACGATAAGGCATGTTCAATGCCGCCACCAACAACATAACCAAAATGGGTTTGACTATCTTTTCTTGGTGTACTCAAAACACCAACCAAAGCACGCATGGTGCCACGCATCCAACCAACGCCGGCTGTACCATAAAACATAGTTTTTTCAGTGGCCAGCCAGCCAAGGCGACCACGAAGACTTGCCTGCCAGTCAATGTCATATTTTACTGCATCAAGAGTGTTTGAAGCCGTTCTTGTTCCCATGGTCCAATCACCTTCAAGACCAAAGATAGCATTTCCAAACTGGTAATTATAACCGGCAACCGCACCGCCAGAAAAACCACAACCATTTAATTCAGGATCAGGGCCAGTGGTTGGAACATAATAAGTATCCATGCATGTTGCACCCGCAACCGCGCCTAAATATCCACCCGTCCAGTCTTGCACTGTTTCGCGGATCTCAACAATCGGCGCAGGCGGTGGTGGTGGCAGTAAATCTGCAGCTTTTGAAATGGTGGATAAAGATGTGGCTGTAATGCCTAAAACTGCAAATGAAACAGCAGTAAGATACTTACTCATGGGTTCGCCCCTAAACTCGATTACTAACAATTACTAATATTAACTATAGATATAAATGCACTGTTAAGGTTAATAATTGGTATCTAAATTTAGAGATATCGAACTTTTTTAAATAATCTTTATAACGAAGCTGCAGAACGTGCCGCTTGCGCATAATGTCCAGACAGCGCCCGCAGCTCTCCCGCAAGGTCACTGGCCGCTTCATTAGACAGCCCAAGCGTTTTGGCCGTCTTAACCAACAAGGCTTCACGCACTTTCCTATATTGCTCACATGCCTGCTCACCTTGTGGGGTCACCACAACGGTTTTCTCTTTGCCCGCTTTTCCACTTTCAACCAAACCGATTTTCTCAAGTTTTCGGATTGCGTATGTCGCCACATGGGTGTCTTCTATAGATAGCACCATACAAATATCAGCCAGAGTTTTAGGTCGTCCCCTGTGGTTAACTGTGTGAAGCACCAGCACATCAAGCGCATTAATGCCCGTAACACCAGCCGCCCCCATGCACCGCACCACCCAGCGATCAAAAGCCTGCGAGGCTAAAATAAGACCAAATTCAAACTCTGATAAAGCTGGCATTTCACCAACAGCCAAATGCGAAGAAGACACAATCGGCCCAACGCCATTGCCCTCACTTTGTTCTATACCGCGCCCAGCATCTGCCCCCTCATTTGGCTTTAAACGCCCTGCTATATCCCCGCGATTTTCCTTATCAGCCATAAAAAACCTCATTTCATTTACATTTTATCGATAAATCGTTGACGTTATCTCAGCAACATACTATCAATTTTGGGATAACATCATCTGGGGAAACAAGCAAATGAGCATATCAACAGGCGCTGCAAAGTGGGATTTTTGGATCGATCGCGGCGGCACCTTTACTGACATTGTTTCCCGCAACCCCAATGGCCAGATCAAAGCCCACAAATTGCTATCCGAAAACCCTGAGGTTTATAAAGACGCAGCTATCCAAGGCATTCGCGATCTAATGGGCATCGCAGATGGCGCAGCCATTCCCGCCAATCAAATCGCTACCATAAAAATGGGCACCACCGTTGCCACCAACGCCCTGCTTGAACGCAAAGGTGACCGCACGGCCCTCATTATTACCAAAGGCTTTCGTGATGCGCTTGAAATCGGCTATCAGGCCCGCCCCGATATTTTTGCCCGCCATATTATTAAGCCCGAACTTTTATATGAAACGGTTGATGAAGTAACAGAACGCGTCACCGCCCAGGGCGAGGTACTTGAAAAACTTGATACAGCCGATGCCAAAACAAAAATGCAAAAGGCATATGATAAAGGCATCCGCGCTATCGCCATTGTATTGATGCATGGCTATCGCTACACCGATCACGAACAACAATTAGCCGCCATTGCCAAACAAATCGGCTTTACCCAAATCTCCACCTCTCACCAAACCTCCCCCTTAATGAAACTGGTCGGGCGCGGTGATACCACGGTGGTTGATGCCTATCTTTCCCCGATTTTACGCCGCTATGTCGATCAGGTGGCCCAAGAGCTTGGCATTGCAGACAGCAATCCAAGCGGTGTGCAACTCATGTTCATGCAATCATCAGGCGGCCTTACCGCAGCCAGCCTGTTTCAGGGCAAAGATGCTATTCTATCAGGCCCCGCTGGCGGTGTAGTCGGCATGGTCGAAACGGGCAAAATGGCTGGCTTTGACAAACTCATCGGCTTTGACATGGGCGGCACCTCCACCGATGTTTGCCACTATGACGGCGAGTTTGAGCGCAGTTTTGAAACCGAAGTGGCTGGCGTTCGTATGCGCGCGCCCATGATGCGTATCCACACAGTAGCCGCCGGTGGTGGCTCATTACTCAATTTTGATGGGTCACGTTTTCGCGTTGGCCCTGATAGCGCAGGCGCAAACCCCGGCCCCACCTGTTACCGCCGTGGCGGGCCACTGGCCGTGACCGATGCCAATGTTATGCTTGGTAAAGTAAACCCGAAGTTCTTTCCAAAAATGTTTGGCCCAAATGCCGATGAGCCTTTAGACCTAGAGGCGGTTCAAACCAAGTTCAAAGCCATCGCCGATCAGATAGATGATGGTAAGTCACCCGAACAAGTGGCGCAAGGCTTCATTCGCATCGCGGTTGAAAACATGGCCAACGCCATTAAAAAAATCTCGGTCGAGCGCGGCTATGACATCACCTCTTACGCATTAAATTGTTTTGGCGGCGCGGGCGCACAACACGCTTGCCTCATCGCCGATAATCTGGGCATGGGCACCGTTGTCATTCACCCGCTCGCGGGCGTGCTTTCGGCTTACGGCATGGGCCTTGCCGATATTTCAGCCAGTCAAGACCGCGCTTTTGAAACCCCTTTAAATGATGAGGCGATAAGCGCCCTTCAATCAACCATTACAGAACTGGCAAAACTCAATAATAAAGAACTCATCAGCCAGGGCATTGATTTAACCAAAACCCACACCGCCAACCACGTCCATTTGCGCTATGACGGCACCGATACCTCATTGCTTGTGCCATTTGGCTCGGTTGATGACATGCGAGCCGCCTTTGAGATTGCCCACAAAAAGCAATTTGGTTTTATGACCCCCGGCAAAGCCATTATAGTAGAGGCATTAACGGTGGAAACAACGGGCGGCGGGGCAAAAACCGATGAACCCGACCAGCCCCAAACTACCAATAAACCGACACCTGTCGATACAACCAAAATATTTGCCCAAGACAAATGGCATGACACCCCCGTTTATCAACGCCAACACCTTTTGGCAGGTCAAAATGTTGTTGGCCCAGCGCTCATTATCGAAGACCACAATACCTGCGTGATTGAAGATGGTTGGCAGGCAAAAATGTCGCCTAAAATGCACCTCATCCTCACCCGCAAAACGCCCCGCGAGCAACGCACAGCCATCGGCACAACGGCTGATCCGATTATGTTGGAAATATTCAACAATCTGTTCATGTCCATTGCCGAACAAATGGGCGTTACGCTGGAAAAAACCGCCTTTTCCGTCAACATCAAAGAGCGTTTAGATTTCTCCTGCGCCGTATTTGCCGCCGATGGGTCACTCATCGCCAATGCCCCGCACATGCCCGTGCATCTTGGTTCAATGGATAAATCTGTCGAAACCATCATCGCCAATAACCCCATCATGCACAAAGGCGATGTCTACGTCCTTAACGCCCCTTATAATGGCGGCACCCATTTGCCCGACATTACCGTTGTCACCCCGGTTTTTGATGAAGCAGAAGACAATATTCTGTTTTATGTCGCCAGCCGTGGCCACCACGCCGATGTTGGCGGCATTGCCCCCGGTTCCATGACCCCGCGCGCCACCCACATTGACCAAGAAGGCATCGTTATCGATAACTTCAAAATGATTGACCGCGGCGAGTTTCAACAAGACGCCCTGCTTAAAATCCTAACCTCTGGCCCCTACCCGTGCCGCAATCCTGAACAAAACATTGGCGATCTTAAAGCCCAAGCTGCT
>JALWJW010000403.1 GCA_026996935.1 Hyphomicrobiales bacterium | reverse complement strand
GGATTATGTCTTGGCCAATATTGAATATTGAAATATTGGAGAGTAAAATATGATCGACCTTAAACTAGCAATTGAAGGCATGAGCTGTGGTGGCTGTTCAGGCCGCTTAACAGGTTTGCTTGAAAAAACCGACGGTGTGAAAGCTTTAAATATCAGCCATGAAGACAATAATGGTGAAATCTCAATTGATGAAACTGTGATCAGTAAAGATCAGGTTATAGCCATTATTGAAAAAGCAGGTTTTGATGTGGTTGATGGGTAAGTCTCAATTCATTTGAAAAAAGTTTAAGCGGCCCAGGTGAGAACCAAGGACCGCTTTTGTAGAGTATTATTTGTTGTATTTATAGCCTAATAATCTTAGCGCATTAATGGTGACTAAAACGGTGGCACCTGTGTCGGCGAGAATTGCCATCCACAGGGATGTCATGCCAATGAGAGTGGTGACCAGAAAGATTGCTTTCAGTCCAAGGGCAATCGAAATATTCTGGTGAATATTGCTCATGGTGGAGCGTGAAAGAGAAATGAGAGCGGGAACATCGCTTACCTGTTCATGAAGCAGGGCGGCATCTGCAGTTTCAAGGGCAACATCTGTGCCACCACCCATGGCGATGCCAACATCGGCGCGCGCCAGTGCCGGGGCATCATTGATGCCATCACCGACCATGGCAATACTGCCGTTTAGTTTGAGGGTTTCAATTTCATCTAATTTATCTTGTGGCAACATTTCAGCTTTGACGCTGATGCCCAATTGTTTGGCCAATGCGGCACCGGTGCGGGCATTGTCGCCTGTGAGCATAATGGCTTTTACGCCCATTTCTTTCAGGTGTTGCATGGCCGAAGTTGCATCGGGGCGCAGTTCATCGCGAAGGGCAATGGCACCGAGTAACTTGTCATCCTCCAGTACTAAAGCAATGGTTTTTCCCTCAGATTCCAATGCGTGGATTTGGCTTTGCTGATCGGGTGATATTTTGGTCAGTTTTTGGCCATAGCGTGGTGAGGCGATGGTTATTGTTTTGCCGGCAATTGTGGCGCTAACCCCGCGCCCGCTCAGGGCTTTTGAATTGGTTGCTTTTTTTGCTACGTATCCGCGTTGTTCAACATCTTCAACAATGGCAATAGCCAGTGGGTGAGACGAACCAGCCTCAACTGCACCTGCTAATTCCAATAAGCGTTTTTCGGTGCCGTTAAAGGTTATAACATCGGTGACTTTTGGCGTGCCGGCGGTGAGGGTGCCGGTTTTATCAAAAGCTACCTGTTTAACATGACCAATGGCTTCAAGCACTGCGCCGCCTTTCATTAACAGACCGTTTTTAGCTCCTGCTGAAATGCCGGAGGTGATGGCAGCCGGCGTTGATAATACAAGAGCGCAGGGACAGCCAATAAGCAAAATGGCCAGACCCTTATAAATCCATTGCGTCATGTCGCCGCCAAACATTAACGGCGGTACAAAGGCAATAAGGGCTGAAACGACAATAACGCCAGGTGTATAGTATTTGCTGAAACGATCGATAAACCGCGCGGTTGGGGCTTTACTGGCCTGGGCATCTTCAACCATGGTCAAGATGCGTGAAATCATGTTGTTTTGCGCGGTTTTTTCAACGGATAAACGCATAAGGCCATCAATATTGATTGACCCTGCATAAACGCGATCACCAACCTGTTTTCGTTTTGGCATGGATTCGCCCGTTACCGCGGCTTCATCAACAGAGGTTTCCCCTTCAGTGATGATACCGTCAGCAGGGATGCGGCCACCGGGGCGAACCTCAATGGCATCGCCAATGACAAGACTATCGGCAGAAACTTCGCGAGTGCCATTTTCTGTTATCAGAAAAGCTGATTTTGGTACCAGATCGGCCAATGCCTGTACCGAGCGGCGGGCTTTTGCAGCGGCAATCATTTCCAGCAGTTCGCCGATTAAAAACAAGAACACGACAACGGCTGCCTCGGCTGACTGGTCAATAAATATGGCCCCGATGACGGCAATAGTGACCAGTGTTTCAATGGTAAATGGTTGCCCTGCAATGGTGCTCATCACGGCTTTTCGTGCCAATGGCGCAAGGGCAAGCAAGGCGGCAAAGGCAAAAACATAGCCAGACCATGCCGGTAAAACAACCGACATGATGGCGGCAATGGCGAGTAATGTACCAGCAACAATAACCAGACGGCCTTTATTGGTTTGCCACCACGATAAATGCTTTTCAGGCGTTTTGTCTTGTTCTTGCTGTACCTTATAGCCAAGCTTTTCAACCGCGCGGACAATGGTGTTTGTCTGGTCACCACCTTGGGTGTTATTGAATTTGAGCTTTTGACTGTTGTAATTCAGGCTGACGTTTTCAACGCCTGGAATAGCACACACGATGCCTTCAATCTTACTGGTGCAACTGGGGCAGTCCATGCCGTCAATAGTCAGGGAAACGGTTGAGGCGGTCGTCTGATTTCTGGTGTCGTTCATCACAAACATTCCTAATAGGTTTTATATTAGAAAATTTTATAAAACCTCTAGTGGCTATAGGTGCAAGAGAAAAGTTTGAATGACTTTACTGGTCTGTTAATTCTTTCAGGCGGACCTGTGCTTTTTCTAAATGTTCATCTGTCATATGGGACTTAATCAGGCTGATAGCGGTGGCAAGGACGGCCATGTCGTCGGTAAAGCCCAGGCCTGCTAAAAAGTCGGGAATAACATCAATTGGCATGATGAAATATGCCAGAGCTGCAAGCAAAATGGCTTTGGCGCGGGGTGGTGTTTTTGGGTCGAGTGCACAATAATACGCCGCAATGGCTTTTTCGGCAAAGGGTATTTTTGCCAGCACTTTTATAATTTTTGGCCAAAACCTCGAACGAACAGTGTTTTCATTTTGTGAAACCACTGCAGGCAGATTAATCGTGTCATCTTTTAAGTCTGGAACTTTGGTCATATTGGCCTTTTATCTCTTTAACTTGGGTTCAATATGGGGTTTACTGTTGCAAAAAACAAGAAATGCTTAGGAGTTCAGGGTGAAAATCGATCAAAATGTAAGTGCAATTGTAACAGGTGGAGCTTCTGGATTGGGTGCTGCAACGGCGCGGCGGTTGGCAAAAGATGGAGCAAAAGTTGCCATTTTTGACATGAACGAAGACCAGGGCGCGATAGTTGCCGATGAAATTGGTGGTATATATTTCAAGGTTGATGTGACCGATGAGGCTGGTGTTGATGAAGCTTTAGCGGTTGTGCGCAAAACCCATGGACAGGAACGGATTTTGATTAATTGTGCGGGCATTGGTATTGCTGAGAAAACTGCATCGCGAAATCGCGAAACGGGGCAGGCGCAACCGCATCGTTTATCTTCATTCGTTAAAACCATTCAAATCAACTTGATCGGCACCTTTCATATGATTTCAAAATCAACGGCGGGGATGCTTGATTTAGAGCCTCATAATGAAAGTGGCGGGCGCGGTGTGGTGGTTAATACCGCTTCAATTGCTGGCGTTGAAGGCCAGGTGGGGCAAGCGGCATATTCTGCCTCAAAGGGGGGCATTTTGGGCATGACGTTGCCAATTGCGCGTGATCTGGCCCGTGATGGTGTTCGGGTTTGTACGATTATGCCGGGGTTGTTTAAAACGCCGTTGTTGGCGGGGCTATCGCAGGAATATCAAGACTCATTGGCTGCAGGTATCCCTCATCCCTCGCGTTTGGGTGATCCGGTTGAGTTTGGGGAATTGGCGGCGCATATTGTAGAAAATGAAATGTTGAATGGGGAATCCATTCGTCTTGATGGTGCGCTGCGGATGACACCTCGCTAACCAAACCACAAGATAAAAATTTGGCATTAGGAGGGAATATGGCAAATCAGAATGTAGATGTTTGTATCATCGGATGTGGACCTTCGGGTTTGATGTTGTCACGCCTTTTAGCCATTAAGGGTTTGAGTTCCATCATTTTGGAACGCTCAAAGCGCGCTCATGTGGAAGGGCGTATTCGAGCTGGTGTGCTTGAGCATGGGGCGGCGCAAACGATTATCGATTCAGGCATGGGCGAACGCTTAAAAGCTGAACGTATGCTGCATGACGGGGTGTGTTTTGCCATTGATGGCAAACAGGCACGGGTTAGTTTAACCGCCTATGCAGAAGGCCAGCAAATATCAGTTTATGGCCAGCATGAAGCGGTGCGTGATATGATTGCCTTTACGCTTGAAAATGGTGTTGAAATTGTTTTTGAAGCTGAAGATGTGGCGTTGCATGATTTTGAAACGGGTGCCTCGCCCAGCGTGACTTATCAAAAAGATGGTCGCGAACACACGGTGAGTTGCAAATATATTGCCGGGTGTGACGGGTTTCATGGGGTTTCTCGCAAATCAATGCCCCAAGAAAAAATCAAAGAATTTCATCGCAGTTTTCCGTTCGGCTGGTTGGGTATTCTGGCTAAGGCAGAACCTGCAACAGATGAGTTGATTTATGCCCGCCATAAAAACGGTTTTGCGCTTTATTCTATGCGTTCATCTACTTTATCGCGGCTTTATTTGCAGGTGCCTTTAGATACTGATGTTGCCGACTGGCCCGATGAAAAAGTTTGGAATGAGCTTGATTTGCGGCTTGGGGCCGATGCGGGATGGTCGGTTAATCGTGGGGAAATAATTGATAAAAGCATCACTCCACTACGCAGTTTTGTCGTTGAGCCGATGCAATTGGGTCGATTGTTTCTAGCCGGTGATGCTGCTCATATTGTGCCACCAACAGGGGCCAAGGGGATGAATCTTGCCATTGCCGATGTTCGGGTTCTGGCGGTTGGTCTGGCTAAAATGATTAATGACAATGATGTTTCACTGTTAAATGAATATTCACAAATCTGCTTGCGGCGGGTGTGGAAAGCCCAACGTTTCTCATGGTGGATGACAGGCATTTTACACACCCCTGAAGGGGCGCAGGATACGTATCAGTCGCGGATAGATCAGGCTGATTTAGAACATCTTTTGTCCTCTGACTGTTATGCGAAAATTTTTGCTGAAAACTATGTTGGTTTACCGTTTGAGGTTTGATTTTATTTGAGGGTAATGCGTCCAACTTCAATGCCTTTGCGGACATTGTAAATGATGATTTGAGAACCTGCCTCAGAGCGAGTGTGCACGGTTAATCGATCACCATTGGTGTTGGTTGAAACAATGGTGCTGTTTGCCGGCAGGATGGTTTCCAGTTTAAAGCTTTTTTTGACAATAACGGTTTTGTTCTTGCCGGACTTAAAGATCAGACCTGCAACCAGTGCTATCATTCCAGCTACCATTAAGACGCCAAGTATGATAACTACCCGTTTCATTCGTTTCACATATTGCGGGTCTGGCTGTGGAATGGCACTTTGTGAATGACCTGTTGTTGAAGAAGTATCTTGATCCATGAGTTCAGAAAATCCTGATATTAGAGTTCTTATCGTTGATGAGACGCAAGCTGGTGTTCGTCTTGATAAAATGCTGGCGAGCGCAATTGATGATTTCTCTCGAGCTCGTTTGCAAGCTCTCATAACCGCTTTAAGCGTCAGTGTAAACGGTAAGCCGCAGCCGGTGGCACGTTATAAGGTTAAAGAAGGCGATGAGATAACAGTTCTTATTCCCCCTCCTGAAGATGCAACACCGATCCCGCAGGATATTTGCCTTGATATTTATTATGAAGACGATGATTTGCTGGTGGTCAATAAACAGGCGGGTCTGGTTGTGCATCCAGCGGTTGGCAATCAGGATGGCACGCTGGTTAATGCGCTGCTTTATCATTGCGGAGACAGCTTGTCAGGTATTGGCGGGGTGCGTCGCCCCGGCATTGTGCATCGGCTTGATAAGGATACATCTGGCCTGATGGTGGTGGCAAAAAATGATGCGGCGCATCAATCATTAAGTGCCCAGTTTGCCGCTCACGGGCGTGATGGGGTTTTAGAGCGGGCTTATCGCGCCATTGTCTGGGGTGTGCTTGGCAGGCCAAGTGGAACGGTTAGTACTCAATTGGGCCGTCATCCCCATTCACGATTGAAAATGGCGGTACTTAAAGAAGGTGGCCGTCATGCTGTGACCCATTGGACCCGAAAAGAAGGGTTTAAGGATGCAAAAGGTCTGGTTGTGGCCAATGAAGTGGAATGTGTGCTTGAAACAGGGCGTACACACCAGATTCGTGTGCATTTGGCTCATATTGGCCATCCGCTTTTGGGGGATATGGTTTACGGCTCAGGATTTAAAGCATCGGCGAAGAATTTGCCTCCCAAAGGGCAGTCAGCTTTGGCAAATTTTAACCGTCAGGCCTTGCACGCCTATAAATTGGGCTTTAAACATCCGCAAACTGATAAAAAAATGGTTTTTGAGGCAGATTTGCCAGATGATCTTAACTCATTGATAAATAGTCTGAAATCCTGATTACCTGACTATTTTACTGGGTTTTTACCATGGATGACAAATTTGTAATTATCAAATGACTGGGAATTGACATGATTCATCTCCATATTGAACTTAACGGACGAATACAAACATCTTTATTTCGTTGTTTTACGAACTAAAGATGGGCGGTCTTTTGTCGGATCGCTATAATTTTAAATCGGGAAGGCAAAATTATGGTTAAACAAAATACATTACCAGTTCTTACCGGTCAGGATGGTCTTAGCGCCTATTTAGATAAAGTGCGTAAATTTCCAATGCTGAAACCTGGTGAAGAATTGACATTGGCAAAACAATGGAAAGAAACCGGCGACATCAAAGCAGCTCATAAGATGGTGACGAGCCATTTGCGGCTTGTGGCTAAAATTGCCATGGGGTATCGCGGTTATGGCTTGCCTGTCAGCGAAATTATCTCTGAAGGCAATGTTGGTCTTATGCAGGCGGTCAAGAAATTTGATCCAGAAAAGGGCTTTCGCCTTGCCACTTATGCAATGTGGTGGATCAGAGCATCGATTCAGGAATTTGTCTTGCGCTCTTGGTCATTGGTGAAAATGGGTACGACAGCTAATCAAAAGAAGCTGTTTTTTAATTTGCGTAAGGTTAAAGGCCAGATCAATGCCCTTGAGGATGGAGACTTGCACCCGGATCATGTATCTGAAATTTCAGAGCGCCTGGGTGTGCCGGAAGAAGATGTTGTCTCTATGAATCGGCGTATTGGTGGCGATTCATCTCTAAATGCACCTATGAAAACAGATGGTGAAGGGGTTGGCGAATGGCAGGACTGGCTTGCTGATGACACTGTTGATCAGGAGACTGAACTTGGTGACACCCAGGAACATGATATGCGCATGGATTTGCTTGATCAGGCGATTGGCAGTTTGAATGAGCGTGAACAACGTATTTTCAGAGCGCGCCGGTTAGAGGAAACACCTTTGACACTTGAGGACCTTTCGCAAGAATTTAACGTCAGCCGCGAACGCATTCGTCAAATTGAAGTGCGGGCTTTTGAAAAGGTTCAAAAAACCATGCAGGAACTGGCAGCAAAAGCAGCAGCTTAAACGCCTGTGGGTTCAATAAATCAAAAAACATAGAACGCCTGTCTGTAAATATGTTGCAGACAGGCGGTTGCTTGTTTAGGGTTGGGGCAATTATAATAAACCGACATTACCTCGCAAGGGGAAAAGGGAGAGACAATGTCACCATCAACTAAAAATTTAAAAGCGATCGCTAAACAGGCCAAAGATGATGTGAACGCACTTCTTGTTTCAAAGCTGACAAAAGAACAAGAGGAAAAAGTGGCAACGATTATTGAAAATGCGGTTATTAAGGCCTTGCTTGAAGGTCAACATCGCGCTGTTGATGCGGCTCTTAGAATGTCTGAAAACGAAGAAGACACAGCCCACAAAATCGCCCGTAAAATCCGCCAGAAAAATGATTTGCTGATCGCGAATTTAACGTCACTTCGGTGAGTTAAATACATTGCCACAAGATCCGTTCATTTACCGCCAATATGCCTACCTTTCTATAACGGGAAGCGGGAAATCGGCGGTAATTACTGATGTTTTAGAGATTGAACCTGATGAGGAATGGTCAGAAGGCGATGCGTGGCGACCAGAACCTATGAGTTCTAAACGGTTCTCTATGAGATGGAAACTGAATAGTGGTGGATTGGAAACTGACGATTTAAACCACCATATCGCTCTAATTCTCAACCAGCTCAAAAGAAAACGTGAGGTCTTACTAAGTCTTCTTGGTAAGTACGATGTTACTATTGTTTGTGTTAGCTATAACCTTCAAGGGTTTAGCTTTGAACTTGATTTTATCCTTCAAAGAACACTCACTGATTTTGGTATTCGGCTTTGGTTTGATGCTTACAATCTAACCGACCCTCATGCTGAGATAAATGATTTGAAAGATCAGTTGAAAGCGCTCGAATTCAAAAAAATGAACTGAGTTTTTTTGATTACGGCAAGGCCATATCCGCTGCAAACCATGTGGTTTCTTCGCGGTTTTTGGGGTGCTTTTTTGCGTGAGATAGAGAAAAAAATAGCTTTACGGTTTCGTTGGCTTGGAAATTTGGGACCGTAATTTTCAAACCTTGTTCACAATCGCTTATCCAATCGAGCTCGCCGTATTCACCAGTGGTGCGATAGCGTGAGGGGATGTGCTTTTTGTCTATGGAATAGCTGTATAAATATTCGGGGTCACGTGAGGCAAACGTTAGAATGGTATCGTCGTCTTCCCATGTTTGGGCATCGAAATATTGTCCAGAGTCTCGATTGAAAAGTGATGGCTGCATTGTGCTGGAGCCAAAAATAAGGGCTAAGGAGTCGGCGCGTTTTGCTGCACTGAGCGTGATGGAAACCAAATAGGTTTTATCGATACTCATCCTTGGTGGAATTGTCGGATTTGCCGATTCTACTGATGTCTGAATTTGTACATCACCTTGAGTGGTTGGGCCTTCGGGGAGCGGTCTGACATTGCCTTTGTCAGAAATGAAAACCTCAAAGGTGCCCGCAGGTGTCGGGATTTGTATTGGCATTGTTTCGCTCTCAGATCGCATAACATTTTAACTCGTTATAGATCGGATGAGTATAACCAGCAAATCTTATAAGTTTTAAGTTTTGAAATCTGTCAGGGTTTAATTATCTTGGCATAACAATAGGGTGGGCGCTTGTCTTGTTGTTGGGTTTAGCACTGGGTTTGATAATAGAGGGGACTTGGTGGGTGTCTGTTGATTTAACGCAGTTGCGGCCACTGTTTTTAGCCATATATAAAGCGCGATCGGTGCGAGCAAACCATTCTAAAAAGGTTTCACCCTGACGATAAGTTGAAACGCCAAAACTTGCTGAAACTCTTTCATGTTCGGGTAAGTTATCAATGGGTATCGTGCAAAGAGCTGAGCGCAAACTTTCGGCAATTAACATGCCGCCTTTTTCATCAGCGTTCCATAAGATGATACAAAACTCTTCCCCGCCGATACGGCCAGCTAAATCTGTTTTTCGGGTTAATTGTGTAATGAGTTTCCCAAAGGCACTAATCACCATGTCTCCGCATTGGTGCCCATAGGCGTCATTGACCCTTTTAAAGTGGTCAATGTCCGTCACGATCATTGTTAGGGGCAAGGGCGTGCGCGCGTGCTTGAGTAACAGGCCTTGGCATTCTTCATCAAAAGCTTTGCGTACCTTTAAGCCGGTTAAGAGATCAGTATTTGAAGCCTGCTTGATTTGCTCAATGAAATCATTTGTACAGGCGGCAATGAAAATCATGGCGCAAACAACTGAAAACAGCGCTGCGGTGAAATTTGTGGTGACCCAGTATTCTGATTGGCGATAGTTTAGTGGT
>JALWJW010000402.1 GCA_026996935.1 Hyphomicrobiales bacterium | reverse complement strand
AGGGGCAGGAGAAGACACCCAGTCCGCCGCCAACCGCCAAGAAGAATGGCGCGAAGTGGGCTTAGGTGCTCAAATCCTACGCGACCTTGGCGTTCACTCTATCAAACTCCTAAGCTCCAGTTCTCGCCATTATGTTGGCTTGTCTGGGTTTGGTATTGAGATTAGTGAGACGATTGTTAGTTGATTGAAACTTTACAGCCCAGAACAATAAATCTCTGTACTTGAAAAGGAAACTTGAGAACAATGGCAAGAAAAATAACAACTGATGTAGAAATTGATAACTTCATTTTGAAGGTGATAAAAGAAGCTCATCACCATGCTGGGGGAGTTGAACGCATCATCAAACCGTTGTCTGATGCAGTTCGCAATCGCATGAATTTGAAGGTCGATACTATCGAAGTTTATGAGCGTAATGGACAACTTGCCCGAACTTGCTGGATTGTTCTAAATGGCAATAGGTATGTGTTTTCCTATAACTATGGCAGCAAAGTAATTGATCTACGTGAACGTACACTACGAGGTCACACTCTATTTAAGTTTAACAACAGTACATCTCATTCTGACACCTTGAGTGCCATTTCTTCTTTATAATAAAAAGACTGTACAGCACTCCAATACTTCCAGATACAATCAATGCCTATTATAGCACCAAACAATAAACCTCATTAGCTATACCGTTGCTCATATAATTGCGTAGGGCGCAATGTATTGCGCCTATTCAACTGACAACCGTTGGCGCAATTTATTGCGCCCTACGACCAAGCTAGTGAGACGATTGTTAGTTGATTATCCCGGGTGGCCCAAATAGCAAATGCTGGTCGTTTAATACTGAGTAAAAACATTCATCAGCATGACCAGCGGGTAAATGGACCAGATGCCGATCATGGTCCAATAGCTGTGGTGGTGACGCGAAGGTTCGTGGCGTTTCAGTTTTAGGGTGGCCAGCACCTGAGCGGCAAACAGCACGGCCGCAAAAACCAACATGGCAATGACCTGCCAGATCAGGGCATTTGTGAATTTCTGCCCAAGCACAAATGAGCGGCCTGCCATAATGGCAAAGGTCACCGGCAAAACTGCAAAGACGGCGCTGAAGGCCAAACCTTTGACAAAGGGGAAAAGTTTTTTCACCGCAATAATGACCCCAACAACCCACGAATGAGTCTTGTACCTAATGTTCGCCCGACGCTGGAGGCCATGCTTTTTAGGAAGCGGTCGGTGGCGGTTTGGCGTTTGTAGCCAGAACGGCGGCGGCCTGATGAGGCTTTTTTGGCTGCTTTTGCTTTAGCTTCTTCCTGGGCAGCCTTTTCAGCCGCCTCTTCTCGTTTGATAGCGCGTTTTTGCAAAATTTCAAATGCAGATTCGCGGTCAACATCTTCGTCATAAAGACCATAAACAGGGCTGTTTTTAATTGCCTTTTTACGTACGCTTTCATCAGCCGGTCCCATCCGAGATGAAGGCGGGCGGATGAGCGTGCGGGCCACCATGGAGGGGCGACCTTTCTTCTCTAAAGTTGAAACCAGGGCTTCACCAACGCCCAATTGGGTGATGGCTTTTTCGGTGTCAAAATCAGGGTTTTGCCTGAATGTTTGCGCTGCAGCGCGTACGGCTTTTTGGTCGCGCGGGGTAAAGGCGCGCAAGGCATGTTGAATACGGTTGCCCAATTGGCCCAAAACATCATCGGGTACATCAAGCGGGTTTTGAGTGACGAAATAAACCCCAACGCCTTTTGAACGAATGAGGCGGACCACTTGCTCGATCTTATCTACCAAACCTTTTGGCGCGTCATCAAACAACAAATGGGCTTCATCAAAAAAGAAAACTAATTTTGGTTTTTCAGGGTCCCCGACTTCTGGTAATTCCTCAAACAATTCTGACATCAGCCACAACAAAAATGTTGCATATAATGTTGGTGATTGCATCAATTCATCGGCGGCTAAAATATTGATATAGCCCTGGCCATTGCGGGTGGTGCGCATCAGGTCTTGAATATCAAGAGCCGGTTCGCCAAAGAAGTTTTCACCCCCCTGCTCTTCCATCACCAATAAGCGGCGCTGAATGGCGCCAATGGTGCGTTTATTGACATTACCGTAATCTGAGGCAATTTCTTTGCCGCGATCAGCCAGGTCTGACAACAAAGCGCGTAAATCTTTTAAGTCGAGCAATAACAGACCTTCATCATCGGCAATGCGAAAGGCGATGTTTAAAGCCCCTTCTTGTGCTTCGGTCAGATTCATCAGGCGTGATAGTAACAGC
>JALWJW010000401.1 GCA_026996935.1 Hyphomicrobiales bacterium | reverse complement strand
CCTGCTTTAGCATGGATGGCAGAGGCCGGGCGCTGGACAATATCTTCGTTGAACGACTCTGGCGGAGCGTTAAATATGAGGATATTTACCTCAAGGGCTACGCCAATATGAGCGAGTTAATGATTGGGTTGACGGACTACTTCAGCTATTACAATAGTGAACGCCCCTCTCGCCTCTCAATTTGGATATAATATCTCTCTTCAAGGCTCAGGTGTTGATAGCCCATGGCTAACCTCCGCAAATAGTTTGGTGATTGCTTTTGTAGCTTAACATTTGGGTCTTGTCTAAAAAACCAAGGTGTTACTTATGCAGCCACTGCGTGGAGGTTATGCACTCATCATACGAATTCAGAAGGTACAACTTAAACTCCGGGGGGATTTGTCTTGGCTAAGGGGTTCACTATAAACTTCACGACCACAACGCACCAATCGGCACAGCAAAAAGCCGATCACCAAATGCTGTAGTGTGATCGCCATCATAGAGCAATATTCCCTGCTTAAAACGGCTACCGGCAATGCTTTTGAAGCGCTCTAAACAGGCAAAGTCTTTGGTTGTCAAAGTTGCCGAAGCTTTCACCTCTATGGCAAAACAATCGCCCATGGCGTCTTCAATGATAATGTCCACCTCTACTTTCTTTTTGTCTCTGTAGTGGTAGAAATTGAGTTGGTTGTCAATCCAACTTGCTTGTTTACGTAACTCGTTATAAACAAAGGACTCTAATAGAAGCCCAAAAATCTCCGGTTGCTGAATTAAACGCTTGCTGTTCAATTCACGAACAGCGCAAATAATCCCCGTATCTGTGGGGTGTATTTTAGGTGTTTTGATGAGGCGTTTATACTCATTGGAATGCCATGCAGGTAATCGTTCAACGAGAAATAGCTGTTCCAGCAGTGCCATATATTTTTTTATGGTGACATGGCTTAATCCCAGCTTACTCCCCATCTCTGAGAGGTTAGATAATTTTCCCGCATAAAAGGCGGCCAGCCTAAACAGTTTAGTCATCAACTCCGGGTGGTCTATATGCGTTAAATCCAGAATGTCACTTTGAATCAAGCTGTTGATATATTGTTGGTACCAGGCTGTACTGCGTTGTTCAGTTGCGCGTTGTAAAGGCTCAGGAAAACAACCCACAACAATGCGTTGAATCAGATGGTCACGAATACGCTTATCATGGCTTGTGGGAACCTCTTGCGAAAGTAACTTGGTTAAAAATGTGGGCTGATTACCTTGAATTTCACACTCTGAGAGGGGGCTGAGGCGCACAGACTCCATACGCCCCGCCAATGAATCAGATAGTCTTGGCAAAAGCAGGGCATTCGCTGAGCCAGTCAAAAGAAATCGCCCAGGGATACGATCTTCATCAACGGCCTGTTTGATCGATACAAACAACTCGGGTAGTCGCTGTACTTCATCAATTGCGATTCTTTTTATTGCGGGGAGGTTGCGGATAAACCCAACAGGATCATTCTGTGCAATCTTAAATTGAGTTTGGTCGTCCAGGTTTATATATTCCCAAGCGTCATCGATCAGGTTTTTAACTAATGTGGTTTTGCCTGATTGGCGCGGCCCCATGACAAACACAACGGGTGTGTCAGTTAAGGCGATTTTGATCTTTTCGGTAGAAAAGCGAGAGTACATATAATTCGGATGGCTCCTAATTATGTGATTATTAAGCAACTATCTATTTACGATCAGAGTGCTGTCTTGTTGCAAACGAAGCGCTGCTAAATTGAAATCAATCTGGGGCTAATTGTAACTAAAGAAAGGTCTGATTGAAAGTGTGTGCACATCTAATTGAAAGCGCAGACTGTTTTTATATCAGGTCGTTTTTCCTCAGAGTGGCATAGAAAAATATTAATCCGGTCAAAAGCGACCGCCGAAGTTTTGCCGGAATGAGTCCAGCATTGTACCGCGTTGTTGCGCAAAATCGGGCAACGGACACAACGCAAGCTGCTGATAATTATAGTAAAAATATTCACCCAGATAACTGCGAACCAGGGGGTGCAGGTTCGAATCCTGCCGGGCGCGCCATTTTGTTTTCACACCCCGCAAAAGCTACCTGACACTTTGAAAGATAAAGTAATTTCCAGGATTCGAAAACCTTCTCCACGCACATACGCCAATCTGCCTGCAAAAGTGAGTTTCATCACTGCATGACGATCTTCAATACGCCCTGAAGCCCAGAGTTCATGCGGGTTTGAGAGAAAATCCATCGCGGTTCGAAAACTTTCATCAAAGTCTCGCAGTGGTCGGCCACAA
>JALWJW010000400.1 GCA_026996935.1 Hyphomicrobiales bacterium | reverse complement strand
CACCGACAATGAAGACACGGCACAGGTTTTCTTAAATGGTGTGGATAGCGCAATCGTCTTGCATAATGCTTCAACGCAATTTGCTGATGGTGGAGAGTTTGGATTTGGGGCTGAAATTGGTATTGCCACGGGTAAAATGCATGCGCGCGGGCCTGTTGGGCTGGAGCAATTAACCAGCTTTAAATACCAGGTTCGCGGTAATGGTCAAACCCGCCCCAAATGATATTTCCGATCAATAAATATTCTCCTGTAAAGGGGCGACGGATCGGGCTGTTTGGTGGCTCGTTTAATCCTGCTCATTATGGCCATTTTTCATTGGCGAAAGTGGCCATGGCGCGGTTGCAGCTTGATTATGTCTGGTGGATGGTTTCACCGCAAAACCCGTTAAAATCTGCAGACGAAACCTGTGACTTTCAAGAGCGCTTGGAAATTGCCCGAGAAGTTGCGCGCCATCCTCGATTTATTGTTTGTGACTTTGAACAAAAATTAGGCACAACAACAACCGCACAAACATTTGAGAAATTAGCGCCAGTTTTTGCTATGGGTGATTTTGTCTGGCTTATGGGAGCTGATAGCTTTGCCGGTTTACATCATTGGAATAACTGGCAAATTATTCCGCAAACTTTGCCAATTGCGGTTTTTGATCGCCCCCACTGGGGAACAAGGGCGCTGGGTTCTGTTGCGGCTCAAATTTATAAGCAGGATCAATTGGCTGGTGAGGATGCCGCTTTGCTGGTTGGGGCGCAATCACCGGCCTGGTGTTTTGTGCCGATGTCCCAACGTATGGAAAGTTCAACAGCTATTCGAAATCGTGAAGATAAACATCTTTCTATTTGTTGAAAAAGGGCCTAGCGTTAAGGACAGATGCGGACTCTTTCGTTGAAGGTGTACCATGAAAAAGATTTTTACGATATTTATAGCTCTTACGGCGGGGTTGTTTTTTGCCTTAACGGCAGCGCAGGCTAAATCTGACAAAGTGCGGATTTTTGTGCCGACACCAAACCCGGTGAAGCTTAAGAAAAAGCCCGTATTAAAAGAAGTTATCATTCGTCCAGAAGTGGTGATTGAACGGGTTTATTATGTTCCCTATTATACCCGTGGGCAGCAGTTGCGGTTGTTTGTCGGCCCGCGTTATCCCGGATTTCATAAGCAATATCGCGGCCCTAAATATCCGTTTTAAGCTGAAGATACCAACCTTATTCTAAACCGTGTTTTGAGCGCTGTTTTACGTGACGAATTGCGTGACGAATAGGCATTGCACTTATGGCATAACCCTAGTATAAGTCACGCCGCCTTATGTGTTGTGCTTCCATCCACCCCTGGAGGGGGTTGCACCTTAGGGTTTTGGGCCCTAATGGCTTGAACTTATTTTAATTGAAACGACTTTATTTCAGGAGAATATCATGGCGGAAATCGTTGTGCTTGAAGCAAATGTACGTGAGCGAGGCGGCAAGGGGGCCGCTCGTGCTATCCGTAAAGCCGGACGCGTACCTGCTGTCATCTATGGTGATAAGCAAGACCCTATTTTAGTATCATTTGGCTATCAGGATTTGGCTAAACACATCAACACAGGACGTTTTATGTCTATGTTGGTTGAGGTTCATGTTGGCGGCGACGAAGTTCGTTCCATCGCGCGTGATATTCAATTTGATCCCGTTCGTGATACGATTCAGCACGTAGACTTTTTACGTCTTGGTAAAGGCGCGCGCATTGTTGTTGAGGTTGCCTGTAACTTCCTTAATGAAGATGAGTGTACTGGTCTTACTCGTGGCGGCTCATTAAATGTTGTGCGTTATGAAATTGAATTGGAATGTCGTGCGACGCAAATTCCTGAATCAATTGATGTTGATTTGGCCGGTCTTGATATTGGTGATAGTGTTCACGGTTCTGATCTTACATTGCCAGAAGGTGCAACACTTGCCATTGATGACCGCGACTTTACTGTTTGCACAATTGCGGCACCATCTGGTGGCTCTGACGCAGATGATGATGCTGCTGCGGCTGAAGGTGAAGAAACTGCTGGTGAAGGTGAAGGCGAAGAAGCTGCTGGTGAAGGTGAAGGCTGATTTGTATAGATTATTCAGGCCAGGCGCTGTCTTGGCCTGAATGATTTAAAATCCTACGTTTAATTCCCACTGGTGAAGCCATGATACTGCTTGCAGGCCTGGGCAATCCAGGATCGAAATATTCCAATAATAGACACAATGTCGGGTTTATGGCTATTGATGTCATTGCCAGTGAATGGGGTTTTTCAAATTGGCGCAAAAA
>JALWJW010000399.1 GCA_026996935.1 Hyphomicrobiales bacterium | reverse complement strand
AACGGGTATTTGTTTTGGGATGGGACGCAAAGCAGATCAAAGTGGGAGAAGAATTGAAGTGGTAAGTCGAAACAAAATCTATTGTGTAAATCAAGCCGTTAAGCTTGATCTGACACGGTTGATTTCATCCATTGGATTCATATTCAAAATAAGCTATAGTTTTAAAGGCAAGCCTTTACCACGAGGCCCTGAAAGTACAATGTGCCGGTTCAGCCCGTCTGAAAATGCCCATTTTATGACAGAGGTATCGGCTAGCTCCTGTACTGATGATGCAATTAATTTTCGCATTGGAAATGACAATCAGACGGGAAGGAATGTTTGGACAACTTGCACACCAAGGGCAAGAGTAACCAGTTTTGCTGGTTACTTTTTTGCTTGCACGATGAATGTAAAAGCAAGACTTCAGACAAAATACAAATTTTTTGCGGCAACAATTAGGAATCCACATGTGGTTGGACGGGCGTAAAGCCGTCCGTCTAAAGGGAATTAGGTGTTAAAATGAGAGTAAATATGCGTTTTTTAATGGTTGCATCGGCACTGACAGTCGCGAGCACTTTTGCTACAGGCCTGGCCACTGCGCTGGGAAGTTCTCCTGCGATGGCTCAGGAATACAAAACAGTGAAAGCAAAAGTTTCCACTATCGGAAATACGGTAACTCTTGGTGGAACGGTAGTGCCGTATAAAGAGGTAACACTTTCAGCTCAGATTCCCGGACAAGTAAAATTTGTTGCCGGCCAGGAAGGTGACAGTTTTAAAAGCGGTGCCGTATTAGTCACTGTTGATGATGATGAATTACAAGCCCGCAGGCGCTCGGCTGTTGCGGCTATTCTGGCGGCCCAGGCTGCGTTAAACAACGCCAATGTTCAATACTCAACCGAAATGATAAACCCGTCAATCAATCGTGGTCAAAACCGCACCACCGGTTTTGGTATTCCAATGATGTTTGATAAAATGTTTACTCGCCCGATGGCTTCCTCAATGGGGCAGGCAAAACCGGGTGTCCAGCGTTATGCTGATGTGCAACGTCAGATCAATGTGGTAAATCAGGCCCGCTCCGGCCTGATGACAGCGCAAGCAAAGCTGCAGGAAATTGACGTTATGCTGCGCGATACATCGATGCTGGCTCCTTTTGATGGTGTCATTGTCGCTAAAATGGTGGAAGTTGGCGACAGTGTTCAACCGGGAACCCCGACAATTAAATTTGCTTATGTCAAATTCTTACGTATCCAATCTGAAATTCCGGTGCGTTTAGTCTCTGGTCTTAAAAAAGGGATGTTTGTCCCGGCAACAATTGAAGCAAGCGGTGGTGTTAGTGTTAAGGCGCGCGTTGCCCAGATTTTCCCGATTGCTGATAAAAACCGTCACACTGTGACGGTAAAGTTTGATTTGCCCAAAGGTGTGCCGGGCGGTCCTGGTATGTATGCAGAGATTAAAATTCCTGACCCAACCAGTAAAGCGGCACCAACAATTACCATTCCAAAAGCGGCTGTTTCGATGAACGGGCCTTTGCCAAGCGTTCGTATTCTCGTCAATGGTAAATCCTCAATACGCTATGTGCGCCTTGGCAATGCCGATGCCAATGGCAATGTTGCAGTTGTCTCAGGTTTGACCGGTGATGAAAATATCATCGTCTCAGGACCAAAGGGATAATCCTCCCCAACCAGAATAAATTATTTGCAGTTTTCTGCGCATGAAAAATTTTTAGTACGAGTAAGGCAATATGGCTCAATTGGACGACGAAAAACTTGAAGTTGAAAAAAACAAACCTCTGGGGTTGGCTGGTACGCTAACCAAAATGTTTATTAATTCGCCAATCACTCCCTTATTGCTGGTTGCATCGATTGCATTGGGTTTGATGGGTTTGTTTTTGACACCTCGTCAGGAAGATCCGCAAATCTCAGTGCCGATTGCAGATATTTTCTTTCAGTTTCCAGGTGCCTCGGCTGAACAGGTCTCAAGTTTGGCAACCGATCCACTTGAGCGGATGATGAGTGAAATTCCTGGCGTTCGCCATGTTTATTCTGCCTCTGAACGTGGCCGCGGTATGGTAACGGTGCAATTTAAAGTTGGTGAGGAAATGGGGCCATCACTTGTCAAATTATATGACAAGCTGATGTCAAATCAGGACAAAATTCCTCCCGGTGTTTCCCAGCCCCTGGTGAAGCCTAAAGGAATTGACGATGTACCGGCGGTTTCCCTGACATTATGGTCAAACTCGGTTGACGATGCCCATCTGCGCCAGTTGGCGTTGCAGGTTATGCAGCGATTA
>JALWJW010000398.1 GCA_026996935.1 Hyphomicrobiales bacterium | reverse complement strand
GACCTGATGGCGGTGATGGCGGACGCGGTGGTCATGTTTATGTGGAGGCGGTAAATGGTTTAAACACTTTGATTGATTATCGTTATGCCCAGCACTTTAAAGCCGAAACTGGTGTTCACGGCATGGGATCTAACTGTACTGGTGCATCGGGTAAAGATATTACTTTGAAAGTGCCTGTTGGGACGCAGATTTTTGAAGAAGATAATGAAACCATGATTGCCGATCTGGTTAAGGTTGGTGATAAAATTCAACTGGCTCGCGGTGGTAATGGTGGTTTTGGTAACACCCGTTTTAAAACTTCAAAAAACCGTGCGCCGCGTCACGCAAACCCTGGTGAGCCTGGTGAAGAGCGCTGGATCTGGCTGCGTATGAAATTGATTGCCGATGCCGGGCTTGCCGGTTTGCCAAATGCTGGTAAGTCAACTTTGTTGGCACAAGTATCTGCTGCCAAACCAAAAATTGCTGATTATCCTTTTACCACGTTGCACCCGCAATTGGGTGTGGTCGAAGTGGGCGATAATGGTTTTGTACTGGCTGATATTCCTGGCCTCATTGAAGGGGCGCATGAAGGCGTCGGTATTGGTGATCGGTTTTTAGGTCATGTGGAGCGCTGCGCCGTGCTGTTGCATCTGGTTGATATTACTCAACCTGATCCTGTTGCTGATTATCGCACGGTTCGCGCCGAGCTTGATGCTTATGATAATGGGTTAATTGAAAAACCTGAAATTATTGGCCTTAATAAGATTGATGCTGTTAGTGATGACGAGTTGGCAGAAAAAGTTGCTTTGTTTGAAAAAGAGATTGGCGTGAAGCCGTTGTTGTTATCTGCAGCTACTGGTAAAAATGTGCGCGAAACGATGTTTACTCTTTTGTCATTGGTTGAAAAGCGCCGTAGTGATGATTTGAAGTGTGATGACGATGAGGATGTTGGTTGGCAGCCATGACTGATTTAAGTTCAAATGGAAAGCTGGCGATTGAAAAAGCCAACCGTGTGGTGATTAAGGTCGGCTCTGCTCTGCTTGTGGATATTGAAACAGGTTTGCTGCGCCATGACTGGTTGCTAGGGCTTGGCAAAGATGTAGCCCAGCTTAAGCAGGCGGGCAAGGATGTGTTGATTGTTTCATCTGGCGCGATTGCTCTTGGTCGCCATTTATTGGGATTTGCCAAAGGGGCGCTTAAACTTGAAGAAAGTCAGGCGGCGGCCGCATGCGGTCAAATTGCTTTGGCACATGCCTGGCAAAGTGTGTTGTCAGGGTGTGATCTTAAAACGGGTCAGATCTTGCTGACTTTAACGGACACCGAACAAAGACGGCGATATTTAAATGCGCGTGCCACTTTGTTTACCTTGCTTAAGCAGGGGGCCGTGCCGCTGATTAACGAAAATGATACAGTGGCGACATCTGAAATTCGTTATGGTGATAATGATCGGTTAGCCGCGCGGGTCGCCTCAATGGTCTCGGCTGATTGTTTGGTTTTGTTGTCGGATATCGATGGATTATATTCAAAACCGCCTCATCTTCCGGGCGCTGAGTTTTTGCCCATGGTTGACAAAATTACACCTGAGATTGAAGCCATGGCAGGCGTGGCTGAAACCGATGTGGGTTCAGGCGGGATGATTACTAAAATTGAAGCAGCAAAAATTGCTGTTGGCGCTGGGGCCTCGATGGTGATTGCAAAAGGTAATGCGTTGTCTCCTATTGGGCGTATCCTTGATGGGGCGCGATGTACGTGGTTTACACCGTCTGCTACACCTACCGATGCGCGAAAGAGTTGGATTGCCGGTTCGCTTGAAGTGCGTGGCACGATTGCGATTGATGTGGGGGCGGTAAATGCCCTTAAGCGCGGCACAAGTTTGTTACCGGCGGGGGTGAGGAAAATTGAAGGTGAGTTTGAGCGCGGTGATGCCGTGGCCGTGGTTGATGAAAGTGGCAAAGAGATTGCGCGCGGTTTGGTGGCTTATGAAAAACCAGATGCCATGGCGATTATGGGTTGTCAGACGGGGGACATTGAAAAGCGGTTGGGCTTTTCTGGGCGCGATGAGATGATCCACAGAGATGATTTGGTTTTGATGGGGAGTTAGTGATGGCTAGCACAATAGAGACACAGATGTTGGAAATGGGCGCAAAAGCAAAGGTGGCGGCTGGTGTATTGGCGCTTGCGTCAACGCAGACTAAAAATGCAGCTTTGGCGGCAATGGCAAAGTATATCCGCGAGCATGAGGCTGATATTTTGGTGGCTAATACAGTTGATGTTGAAGCGGCGAAAACGAAAA
>JALWJW010000397.1 GCA_026996935.1 Hyphomicrobiales bacterium | reverse complement strand
GGCAAGACCAAGACAAATGAACACTTCAGAAAAATTTGAAAACAAACGGAAATGTTCGTTTACTGCTCGTGGTGCATTTGCACGACTTATGGCAAATTCAGACAATGCCTGAGCTGCTTGAGCAGAGATGACCCCATGCTCAACGGCTGATTCAAGATCGTCTTTGCGAATAATCATCTGGTTGGGACAGGCTCATCACCGCGATAATCGTAAAAGCCGCGATTGGTTTTGCGGCCGAGCCATCCGGCTTCAACATATTTAACCAGCAATGGGCAAGGGCGGTATTTGCTGTCACCTAAACCTTCATACAGGACTTGCATAATGGAAAGACAGGTATCAAGACCGATGAAATCTGCCAATTGTAACGGGCCCATGCGATGGTTTGCGCCAAGGTGCATGGCTTTGTCGATGCCTTTTACGGTGCCAACGCCTTCGTAAAGAACGTAAATGGCTTCGTTTATCATTGGCAATAAAATACGGTTCACAATGAAAGCTGGAAAATCTTCAGAGACGGTTACAGATTTGCCCAGAGATTTCACAAATGTTTTGAAGGTCTGGAATGTGTCATCTTCGGTGGCAATACCACGAATCAGCTCAACCAGTTCCATCAATGGTACCGGGTTCATAAAATGAACGCCCATAAATTTTTCAGGACGATCGGTTGATGCAGCCAATCTGGTAACGGAAATAGATGATGTATTGGTGCCTACAATGGTGTCAGGGCGTAAATGCGGGCAAAGATCAGCAAAAATCTGGCGCTTGATTTCTTCGCTTTCTGTTGCAGCTTCAATAACAATGTCGGTGTCTGAGAAATCAGACAGGCTGTCTGCCGGTTCAATCAAGGCAAGAGCTGCTTCGCGCTGGTCTTGAGTGATCACACCTTTTTTAACCTGACGAGCCAGGTTCCCGTTGATTGTGGCCATTGCAGCCTCAACCCGTTCCGGGGCAATATCGTAAATGGCGACTTTGTAACCACCTAGTGCGCACACATGTGAAATGCCGCTACCCATCTGTCCAGCGCCGATTATGCCGACTTTGCTGATTTCCATTATTTTTATCCAGCTTTTTTAAGTTAAGTTTACCGCGTTCTATAAGCCTATACTGGCTTTAACAACGCGGCAATAGTTTGTTTTCAAGGCGTTTAAAGGCCCACTTTGGTCAATTCTGCTTCAAGTTCAGGAATTGCATCAAATAAATCAGCCACCAAGCCATAATCTGCGACCTGGAAAATAGGGGCATCTTCGTCTTTATTGATAGCAACAATGACCTTTGAATCTTTCATACCGGCCAAATGCTGAATGGCACCTGAAATGCCAACGGCGATGTAAAGATCAGGGGCAACCACTTTGCCGGTTTGGCCAACCTGATAATCATTGGGGACAAAACCTGCATCAACAGCGGCGCGCGATGCACCAACAGCAGCAGAGAGTTTATCTGCAATTTTTTCAAGCATGGCAAAGTTTTCACCATTTTGCATGCCGCGGCCACCAGAAATAATAATACTGGCTGAGGTTAGCTCAGGGCGATCAGATTTCGATAGGTTTTCGCTGACAAATGATGTCAGGCCGCTATCGGCAGGGGCATCAATTGTTTCGATTGAGGCAGACCCGCTTTGGCCAACGCTATCAAAACCTGACGTACGCACGGTCATGACTTTTTTATCATCGCTTGATTTAACCGTTTGCATGGCGTTGCCCGCATAGGCTGGGCGCTCGAAAGTACCGTCGTCATTAATCGTGGTGACTTCTGAGATTTGCATGACATCAAGTAGGGCTGCAACGCGTGGGCAAATATTTTTACCGCTGGTTGTTGCTGGTGCTACAAGCGCGTCATAGTTGGCCATCAACGGCACAATGAGATCGCTCATATTTTCAGCCATTGGCCGTTCAAACAACGGGCTGTCGCAATGAAGCACTTTGCCAACGCCATCAAGTTTGGCAGCGGCCGCGGCTGCATCACCAGCGTTGTTGCCAGCGACTAGCACATCAACATTAGTGCCCATTTGGGCAGCGGCAGTTAGGGCTTTGTGAGTTGCATCTTTTAAAGATGCGTTATCGTGTTCAGCTATTAACAGGACTTTTTGCGGATTTGACATATCAAATTACTCCTGCTTCGTTTTTCAATTTATCAACAAGTTCAGCAACTGATCCAAGGATTTGGCCTGCTTTGCGTTGTTCTGGCTCGGCTGTTTTAATGATTTCCAAACGTGGGGTCACATCAACGCCAAGGTCTGCGACTGATTTTTCATCCAAAGGCTTTTTCTTTGCTTTCATAAT
>JALWJW010000396.1 GCA_026996935.1 Hyphomicrobiales bacterium | reverse complement strand
GTGTTTACCATTGCGCCGTGGAATTTTCCATTTATGACGGCGGTGAATTCGATCATACCTGCGTTGATGGCAGGCAATGTGTCGATCCTTAAACACTCATCGGCAACACTGATTATTGGTGAACGGTTTGAAAAGGCTTTTGCAGCCGCTGGTGTGCCTGATGGGGTGTTTCAACATTTGATTTTGTCTCACGCCCAAACGGCTGAGGTGATTGCCAGCGGTAAAGTTGATATGGTGTGCTTTACAGGTTCTGTTCCCGCCGGCCGTCAGATTGAACAAGCAGCAGCGGAACAATTCATTCCCGTTGGTTTGGAACTGGGCGGCAAAGACCCTGCATATGTGCGCGCTGATGCTGATGTGGCGTTTGCGGTGGAGAACATTGTTGACGGGGCTTATTTTAACTCTGGCCAATCATGTTGTGGCATTGAACGAATTTATGTTGATGAAAAAGTCTGGGATGAATTTGTACCCGCTTTTGTTGAGATGGTAAAATCTTATAAATTGGGCGATCCAATGGATGAGGAAACAACTCTTGGCCCGCTGATTAAAGCATCGGCTGCCGATTTTGTGCGTCAGCAAATTGATGATGCGGTTAAGGCTGGAGCCATTGCCCATATTGATGCCGCAGATTTTCCTGCTGATAAAGGCAAGGGGTCAGCTTATTTAGCTCCACAAGTGTTGACCAATGTCGATCATTCCATGTCGGTGATGATGGATGAAAGCTTTGGGCCTGTTGTGGGTATCATGAAAGTTTCAGGTGATGAAGAAGCCATTAAACTGATGAACGATTCACCCTTTGGTCTGACCGCTTCGATCTGGACGAAAGATGTTGATGCGGCACGTGAAATTGGTCAGGACATTGAAACAGGTACGGTGTTTATGAACCGTTGTGATTATCTTGATCCTGCATTAGCCTGGACGGGGTGCAAAGATACTGGGCGTGGTTGTACTTTATCATCTGTTGGTTATGAAAGCCTGACACGGCCAAAATCATTCCATTTGCGCACAGTAACAGGATAGTTTTTGCCATAATTTGATCGCAGTTTGTGTTGTATTCAACTAACTCACTTTAGCTGGGTGCAACATTCTTAAATTGAGGAATTCTCATGATACGTAAAGCAGTTGTTTTTTCTTTGATGCTCGCCATGACGACAGGGTTAATGGGGGCAAGTGTTGTTCAGGCTCAAACTGTCAATTGTAAAATCAAAATTGTTGGTGGTTCGTTTAAAGGGCGGTCAATGAAAGTGACAATGAAGGATGGACAGTTTGTTGGTGATTCCAGTATTCGCCCATCAAATTTGCCCGGTTGTCGCGGTATGAAATATTTTTACGGCCGTTGGTATCATATGTGCGCCAAGGGTACGATGATTGTGTATAAGCAAAAACACGGTAAGTGGATTCGTTTACAGCCTAAAAGCCTGAAGAAATATATTCATAATTGTTTCTAGGTCTCTAGGGCTGGGATGCTTTTTCTTTAGTATTTCTCCGAGATTTTCGTCGCGATTCTCTATGGGATATGTAGGTGACGGCGGTGATGATGATGCCAGCTCCTGCTAACACATATGGGTCAATGCCTTCGTTAAAGACGAAATACCCTAATAATGCCCCCCAGACTAATTGTAAAAACCAGACAGGTTGGGTGGCGGTGATGGGGGCTGATTGATAGGCTTTGGTTTGGGCAAAGTGGCCAAGGGTGGCAAATAGGGCTACGACCGCGAGCCAGAACAGTTGTGACATTGTGGGTGTTTGCCATTGCCAGATGGCACCGGGGGCAAGGGCTGCGGTGCAAAACACTGTCAGCATTACGACGATGACGATGGGCTTTTCATCGCGGGTTAAAACTTTTGCCAATAGGAATGAGGCGGCGAAAATTGGTGCGGCGGCAATCTGTGCCAAAGCCCCGATCTGTATTTCTATCAGGCCTGGCCGTAAAATGATCAAGGTGCCGATGAAACCGGCGACAATGGCTAAAACGCGATGAAGGCGCAGGCGTTCGCCTAAAAACAATGCAGCGCCAATGGTGACATAAATCGGGGCGGTGTAGCCAATGGCAATAACATCGGTAATCGGAATTCGGGCCATAGCATAAAACCATAGTGAAACTGCCAATGCGTGCGCAATGCCGCGGGCTGAGTACAATGCCAGTTTTTTACCGCGTGGCCATTTCATTTCCATTTTTATGATGAGCGGAACAAGCAAGATCAGGCCGAATATATAGCGGATGAATGAGGATTGAACGGGCGGCATATCGGCACCAAGATAACGCACAACACCTGTGACCCC
>JALWJW010000395.1 GCA_026996935.1 Hyphomicrobiales bacterium | reverse complement strand
CTTTGCGCCCTTAATTTTAAAACAAGCGGTTGAAACTGAGAACATGCCCCTTGGCAATGAAACAGGCATGACCAAACAAGAGCGTAAAACATTAGGCGATTGGATAAGGTCAAGCGCCCAATGATGTCTATCGATCAAATAAATAGCGCAGCAAACCTTACCGATGATTTTGCCGACATTGCCGAGCATGCCCCGTGGGTGGCCAAGCAGGCAGCACAAGCGCGCCCATTTAAAGACCGTGATGCCATGATAAAAGCATTTCAATCAGCAATTATGAACGCTGATGAGGCAAAGCAATTATCGCTCATTCGTGCCCATCCCGATTTAGCTGGCAAAGCCAAACTCACACCCGACAGCCAATCAGAGCAAAAGGGTGCTGGGCTTGATACGTTAAATACCGATGAAATGGCCCGTTTTACACAGCTCAATAATGCCTATAAAGCCAAGTTTGATTTCCCTTTTATATTTGCCGTTAAAGGGGCGGACAAACACATGATTTTGGCCAGCTTTGAACAGCGCATAAACAACGATAAACAAACTGAATTTGCCACCGCGTTGGAAATGGTTTGCCGTATTGTCCAATTCCGTTTGCAAGATAAGGTTGCCGCATGAGTAACTTCATGATTAAGGGTCAGGTGATTGACTTTCCTGATGCCCAAACAATTCGCCATCATAAAAAAGGCGCCATTGTTGTTTCACCGCAAGGCAAAATCATCTGGTCTGGCGCAAGCCGAAAGCTGCCCAAACAACACGCAAAACTAAACGTGCTTGACCATGGTGAAAAGCTGGTCATGCCAGGCTTCATTGATCCGCATATCCATTTCCCGCAATATCGCATGTTGGCAGCTCCGGGCAAAGACCTGCTTGATTGGCTCAACCGCTTCACCTTTCCCGAAGAGGCCTTGTTTAAAAATGAGGATCACGCGGTGCGCGCGGCTAAGATTTTCTTATCGATGTTACTGGCCAACGGCACCACATCGGCCAGCGCCTTTTGTTCTTCGCACGTGCAAAGCGTTGATGCGTTGTTTTCCATTGCCGCGCAATTTGGCATGTGCATGATCGCGGGGAAAACCATGATGGACAGCAATGCCCCCGATGATGTCCGCGACACCGCGCAACAATCCTATGATGATTCAGTTACCTTAATAGAACGCTGGCACGGCAATGACCGTCTTCAATATGCCATCACCCCGCGTTTTGCCGTGACCTCAAGCCCTGAACAATTACGTTTGGCCGGCGTGTTGTTAAAAGACAACCCTGACATGATCATGCAAACTCATTTGTCAGAAAACCACGATGAAATCACCACCGTTGCCAAACAATTTCCGCAAGCGCGAGATTATACCGATGTCTATGACAGCTTTGGTTTGCTGGGTAAAACCAGCCTGTTCGGTCACGGTATTCATTTAAGCCAGGATGAAAAAGCCCGCCTAGCCGAAACACAATCGCGCATTATTCATTGCCCAACTTCAAATACATTTTTAGGCTCTGGCCTGTTTGATTTGAACGCTGCGAAAACGGCAGGGATGAAAGTGGGTTTGGCAACCGATGTTGGCGGCGGCACATCATATTCCATGTTTAAAACCATGGGCGAAGCTTACAAAGTCGCGATGCTGTCGGGCTATAAACCGCCCGTTTCAGAACTGCTCCACATGGCCACATTGGGCAATGCGCAATGTCTCAATATTGATGAGTCCACGGGCAGTTTTGATGAAGGCAAATGGGCCGACATCATCGTCCTGGACCCACAAGCTACCCACACCCAACGCTTCCGCCAACAACTCTCAACAGACATCACCGACACCCTTTTCTCCCTAATAACCCTAGCCGACGACCGCTCCATCATGGCAACCTATGTGGCGGGGAAAAGGAAATATCGCGCGGGGTGAGGGGGGAACAACAGTTCGTGTAATTGTTCTTGCCGCAGAAAGGTCTAAAAAAGCCCGTTCAGTTTTGTTTGGATATGTCGCAAAAAGGAAGGTTTTTGCAACTCATCGTAATCCATCCCAAAATCGCCTGAAAACGGAAAAATCACCAATCTTTTTACAACAAGTAACACTTCTATTTCACTACTTCTTCACCCAAGCCTTCAAATGCTTGTTAAAAAATACCGCCATGCGCTGGTTCGAATCTTTTGTTGCTAAGTCATCAGCGAGGGTGCGTACGGTTGGGGGGCGGAAGTCGAAGCCGCGACCGACACCGGGGTAGATGATGAGTTTAACATCACGGCCAGCCTTTTTCATTGATGCAACAGCCGTTTCGATTGAGCGGCGGCGTTGATATTGTTCG
>JALWJW010000394.1:588-2290 GCA_026996935.1 Hyphomicrobiales bacterium | reverse complement strand
GTCTAATTCCAAATCGTTGATAACAGCCAATGATTGTGCAGCAAAGGCTTCATTCAGTTCAATCCAATCCATGTCTTGTTTCTTCAAACCTGCTAGTTTTAAGGCTTTAGGAATGGCTTTGATTGGACCAACACCCATGATTTCTGCTGGAACGCCTGCAACGGCAAACGCATGGTATTTGGCGATTGGTGTCATGTTGTAACGTTTTAAGGTTTCTTCATTGACCAATAATAATGCACCTGCTCCATCGCTCATTTGTGAGGAGTTTCCTGCTGTGACTGTTCCTCCCATTTTGAAAACCGTGCGAAGTTTATTCAGAACTTCGGTGGATGTTCCTGGGCGTGGACCTTCATCGGTATCAACGGTTTTACTTGAGACGATGGTTTCAGCTTTGGCTAAATCGGGCTTTCTGGATTCAATAGCATAGGGCAATATTTCATCTTTGAAATAACCTTTTTCAATCGCATTTAAGGCTCGCATATGCGAAGTGTAGGCGAATTCATCTTGGGCTTGACGACTGATTTTCCATTGGTCAGCGACATTTTCTGCGGTAATTCCCATGCCGTAGGCGATACCAATGTTTTCGTTGTTTTCAAAAACTTTTGGGTTCATCGTGACTTTATTACCCATCATGGGAACCATACTCATGGATTCGGTTCCGCCAGCGATAGCACAACTCATTTGCCCTGTGGCAATTTGCCCAGCAGCGATGGCAATGGCTTTAATGCCTGATGAAGAATAGCGGTTGATAGTCATGGCTGGAACGCTGTCAGGAATGCCTGCCAACAAGCTTGCTATTCGAGCGACATTCATCCCTTGTTCGCCCTCTGGCATAGCACAACCGATGACTACATCACCAATTTCGGTTTTGTCGAAATCTGGATGACGAGCGAGTATGGTTGATAAACAATGCGATAATAAATCATCGGGACGGGTTTTGTTAAACATGCCTCTTGGTGCTTTGCCAACAGGAGTTCTTACGGCTTCTACGATATAAACGTCTTGTACTTTTTTCATGATTTTCTCCTGTGGTTTAATTTCTTAAAGGTTTGCCAGTTTTCAAAGTGTGCTCGATTCGTGCCAGTGTTTTAGGCATTTGAATCAATTGCATAAACAATTTTCGCTCTAAATCGAGTAAATATTGTTCACTTACACGTGAATCGCTATCGACATCGCCACCAGAGATAACGGTTGCAATACGAACCGCAATTTCATAATCGTGTGGGCTCATCATGCGACCTGCCATCATATTGGCAAGTATCATTTTCATATTGGCTATGCCTGCTTGACCGCAAACGCGAATATTATTATCAACAGCAGGTGCACGATAACCTTTGGCATGTAACGATTTGACTTTTGCTTTGACGACATATAATACTTCGTGCGTGTTGAAAACCACATCGGTGCATGGTTTTAACAGCTTCCATTTTTTCGCTTCCAATCCAGAACCAGCTACTTGTGCCATGGCGACAAGCTTGAAGAAATGTTCAATTTGCGGATACAAATCGCCTGTTTCAAAGTCTTCAGAGGTGCGTCTTGCGATTTCTTTGAGTCCACCACCTGCGGGCAACAAGCCAACACCTGCCTCGACTAAACCGATATAGGATTCAAAAGCAGTGACGACAGATGTGGCATTCATGGAAAATTCACAACCGCCACCGCGTGTCATGCCACGCGCGGCAACCACCGTCTGCACTTTGTG
>JALWJW010000394.1:0-578 GCA_026996935.1 Hyphomicrobiales bacterium | reverse complement strand
TTGGCACTGTGGAAAAGCGTAGTTTTTGTGAGGTTTGTTGAAATTTGTTGACCAAAGCTTCGACTTCATTGATTTTTCCCTCTGCAATGGCTTGCAAGGCTGGAGCGAGATTAGCTCCAAGTGTAAATGGTTCACTGGTTTGCCATAAAACTAAACCTTTATAACCAGCTTCGGCAACATCGACAGCTTGCTGAATACCTGATAAAACACCATCAGAAATAATGTGTTTTTTGGTTTTAAAACTAGCAATTAAGACATCATCATCCATATGCCATAAGCGAATATCATCGTCTTCGTGAACGGTTGTGCCGTAATTGGCTTTTTCGCCAATGGTTAATTCAGGGAATAATTGGCGTTTAAACACCGCTAAATCTGGGCGACCTTGGAAAGATTTAGTTTTTGGAGCATAAGAACCTTGAGCATTGTGTGCTCCATCAATTTCAAATACCCAATCAGGCAAGGCAGCTTGCACCATGGTTTTGTCGTCTTTCATGTCTTCATTAATCCACGTAGTGATTTTTTTCCAATCGGCAGATTGCCAAATCTCGAAAGGTCCTTGACGCCAGCCAAAGCCCCAA
>JALWJW010000393.1 GCA_026996935.1 Hyphomicrobiales bacterium | reverse complement strand
CAGAATCAATGCCAATAGCTTTGAGTGAACCAAGGTACAGCTCCTGCAAATTCTTTGGCGATGGCTTGAGAATGACTTGATATTGATAAAAATGCTGCATCCGGTTGGGGTTTTCACCATAGCGCCCGTCGCTTGGTCGCCGTGACGGTTGCACATAGGCTGCATTCCATGGCCGAGTACCAACAGAACGTAAAGTTGTTGCCGGATGAAATGTTCCCGCACCAACTTCCATGTCATAGGGTTGAAGGATAACGCAACCGTGAGAAGCCCAGTAATTATGCAGTGTTAGAATGAAATCTTGAAAAGATTCTGTTGGGCGGAGGCTTGATTGGCCAAGGCTAGTCACGCTCATTATTTCCTCTTCAAGTGAATACGTAATGTGAGCGCAAATTAGTGTGCAGGGCAGTACGCGTCAAGGTACACGTTGCCGCTTGTGTCATTTATGCAGTGTTATTTTAGTGTTTAACGCGATATGTTTGGGTTTGTTCGTCCCAGACAAGGTTTTCAACACGATTTTGTTGATTGTACTGGCGACGACGAGGTGCTTTGACACGTGTTTTTTTGCCGTCAGCCCGTTTGTTTAAGAACTTAAGAGCCAACATGCCAGCCGTCATCATGACAATAGCAAGTGCAAGTTTTTCGATCATTTAAAATACTCCCAATATTCTTTTCGTCCAATAAAACCTAACACACTCTTGTTTGTCTGCCCAGAAGAATAAACGGCACAAAGCATCTAAAAAAATCATGCTTAAAAAGCATATTCCTGAAGATTAAAGACCAAAGCGCTGCCATAAAGCTTTGCTTTCAATGGTTTCAATCAGTTCATCGCCAATCTGAGCGCCCAAACCCATCGGATTTGCCTTTGTCTGCAGGCCCAATTTTGCCAGCAAACCTTGATGTCGCTCAATTGTTTTAACTTCAACACCGTCACCAAACTTTTCCTGTAAAACGTCATACATATTACCAAGCCCGTCAACCAGGCCCATTTCCAGAGCCTTGGTGCCGGTCCAGAATAATCCGGTGAACATCTCATCATTATCAACCAGCTTGTCCCCGCGTCTGTCTTTTACCTGAGTAATGAAATCTTCGTGGATTTCAAGTTGCAGGCTTTTAATCCGTTCAACATCATCCTGTTTTTCCGGCATAAACGGATCCAATAAAGATTTGTTTTTGCCCGCTGTATAAAGCCGTCGCTCCACGCCAACCTTTTTAATGGCTTCTACAAACCCAAAACCACCGGAAATAACACCGATTGAACCAACAATTGAAGAAGGGTGAGCATAAATCTCATCGCCCGCCGTTGCCAGCCAATAGCCACCAGAAGCAGCCACATCTTCGCAAAAAATCAAGACTTTGGTGTCGTTCTTTTTAGCCAATTGGCGAATGCGGTCATGTAATAGGGCAGATTGCACCGGCGAACCACCAGGTGAATTGATCGAAATTGCTACTGCTTTTGAAGATTTATCGGAAAACGCCTTTTCAAGAGCTTTTTCCATATTATTCAAACATAAGCCACGCGGACTGGACATGATTTGCCCGTGCAGTCTGACGTGCGGAATAATTGTAATTGAACGATTAAAGCGTTTTGGGATCAGTTTTGATATAAATTTTGCCATGATGGCTTAGAGATAGTCATAGACCAGCCCAAAAACAAGGTACAAATCAACTGATGCTTAAATTGGTCTTAGCGCAAACGCCAAGCCATGCCATCGCGTAAAATGGCTTCAGCTTCAGGAGTGAAAGAATTGCCTGTGGAATGAAGAATTAATCCGGGCAATAATTGCAATGGCCCTTTAGTGCCACGAACACCTTGGATAATCACCCGCGTTGCTGCCATGCCTTCGCGTGCATGAAGTGGGGCAACACGAATGTCGCCAAATTTGCCTTCCATAGCCGTAAGTAACCGCCCGACAGCCTCTGCACGATGAACAAATGTTACCGTACCGCGCAGCGCAACCATTGTGGCCAGTACTTTCACCCACAAGTCTAAATCTTCAGGGCCAAAACCATTAGCTGCCGCTTTAAGACTATTGGGAGATTTTAAAATGGTGTTGTTATCAAAATAGGGCGGGTTGGCAAAAGCATGACTGAAAGAACCATGCGCAGGCCAATCTGCCAAATCACGCCGCAGCGCTTCTTTAACATCACCGGTAATAAATCGAATATTGTTTTCAAAGCCGTTTTTAATGGCATTTTTTTTGCCGATCATGGCATAGCGGCCAGACAATTCCACACCGGTAATGTGAATGTCTTTGACCCGTGCAGCCAAACAAAGCGAGGCAACGCCTGTACCGATACCAGCTTCAAAAATTGTTTCACCCGGGTCACACGGAATAGTGGCCGCAAGGAACACAGAATCAATTCCCGCTCTAAAACCTTTTTCCGGTTGAAGAACGCTCAAACGCCCATTAAGGAAACCGTCTTCGGTCAATGAAGAAGAACGGCCCGGTGTTTGGGCAACTGTTGCAACTTGTGCGGGTGATATGGCGGTTTGTGTCTGCATAATTGAAGTGATATTGGCCCAATATGGTTAGCGATTTATTACTGAAATTACAATTTACGATTTTTTGTTAATTTTTTTTCGCAATTTCTGTTGGTTTTTGTGGCGGCCATCGGTCGCGGTTGCTAATGTCGCGCGCAAGTCATAAAGATAAACCATAAAAAATTCCGCTGAAAAGGGCCGATCCATTGGGTGTAGTGATTCCATTTGACAATAATGACAGTGCAGGCGTTGCAAGTATAGACCCATTGTTAAAATTGGTCGAAAAAGACATGAGTCGCGTTAATGACGCTATTTTATTACGTGCAAAGTCTCATGTTGATCTGATTCCTGAACTTGCACACCATTTAATCAATTCTGGCGGTAAGCGTTTGCGGCCCATGTTGACACTCGCTTGTGCCCAAATGTGTGGCTACGAAGGCGATGCCCACATTAAACTGGCAACATCGGTTGAATTTATGCACACCGCCACATTGCTGCATGATGATGTGGTCGATGAAAGTGATTTACGTCGTGGCAAAAAAACCGCGCGATTGATTTGGGGTAATCAGGCCAGTGTTTTGGTTGGTGATTATCTTTTGGGACAAGCTTTTAAAATGATGGTGGAAACCGGCAGTCTTGAATCACTGGGCATTTTATCACAAGCCTCATCAGTTATCGCTGAAGGTGAAGTGCTGCAATTGGCAGCCGCTAATAATACCGACACCACCGAAGAAGCCTATATGCAGGTCATTGATGCCAAAACGGCCGCCTTGTTTGCAGCCGCGGCTGAAGTTGGCGGTGTGGTGGCCGCGCGTTCAACCCAAGATAAAGAAGCATTGGCCTCCTATGGCCGCAATCTTGGCATTGCTTTTCAGTTGGTTGATGATGCCCTTGATTATTCCGGCAAGCAGGCTTCATTGGGCAAAGCTGTTGGTGACGACTTTAGAGAAGGCAAAATTACCTTACCCGTTGTTTTGTCTTATCGGCGTGGCAACCATGAAGAACAGGACTTCTGGAAACGCACCCTTGAAAAGCTAGATCAAAAAGATGGTGATCTTGAAAACGCTGTTGCTCTGATGGAAAAACACAGCGCTTTAAGTGATACACAAGAACGCGCCCGTCATTACGGAATTTTGGCCCGAGATGCGTTGGATATTTTCCCCGAGAGTAAGCAAAAATCGGCCCTATTAGAGGTCATTGAGTTTTGTGTTGCCAGAGTTTTTTAATGTGTCTTTAACAATAGACTTTTAAACGATGCACCCCTAAACAATGCAGGAAGCAACGGTCCACCAGTCACCATGGTCTTGCTTTATTCTATCACAAGCAACTTGCGCATCATGTTTATTGGCATAAAGCCCAAAGCAGGTGGCTCCAGACCCTGACATACGCGAGAATAACAGGTTTGATGTGTTATCTATCGCATCAAGAGTTTGAGCAATTTTATCTGATTGGCTCATGGCAGCCTGTTGCATGTCATTTCTACCATTATCAAGCCACGTGATCCATTGCGATTGGCTTTGCACATTCTCAAAAGGGTCAAGAGCTTGAAATGCAGATGAACCTTTTAAAAGGTTGAGTTGGGAAAAAATGAGCGGCGTTGAAATTTTCACCCCCGCATTGACCAGCACAATATAAAGCGGGGTGAAATGAGAAATTGGCAAGATCAACTCACCAATGCCCTTCATTTGGCAGGTGCTACTATTTAGGCAAACTGGTACATCTGCCCCAAGGGTTAGTGCAATTTCCCCTAAAGCTACTTCATCAATGTCCAGTTGCCAAAGCTTAATCAATCCTCGCAGTGCTGCGGCCGCATCACTTGACCCGCCGCCAATACCAGAAGATACGGGAAGGTTTTTAACCAATTCAAAATGCGTTGGCGGCACAGGGCGTTTAAGTTTTTGCGATAAAAGCCGATGAGCCTGTAAAATCAGGTTATTGTCTTCTGCCTCTAAGCCTTTGCTAAAAGGGCCTTTGATTTCCAGCTTGGTTGTTGATGCTGATGATAAAATGAGGTCATCCCCGTAATCTGCAAACACAACCAGACTGTCGAGCAAATGATAGCCATCCTCGCGTCGTCCCGTCACGTGCAAAGTCAGGTTGATTTTTGCTCGTGCCTTTTCAACAACACGAGTGGTCGAAATTTCAGACACGCGCACTTTGCCCTTTATCGTCCCTAAGATTTATTTGGCTTGTCTTTGAGGCCAAATTTTATCTTGTTTAAAATCTTGGCCAGATCTTTTTTCGCAGGTTTCAAGTCACGTGCATGCGCCCATTGAAAGCCCGCTTCAAGCTTGCGTCCAACTTTCCAATATGCATCACCAAGGTGATCGTTCACCGTCGGGTCGCCAGGTAAAAGCCGCACGGCTTGTTCTAAACGCTTGACCGCTTCTTCATATTTGCCCAGGCGATAATATGCCCATCCAACACTATCAATAATATAACCATCACGAGGTCGCAGGTCTGCAGCCTGTTTAACCATCGTCATCGCTTTTTCAAGGTTTATGCCGCGATCAATCCACGAATAGCCAAGATAGTTCAAAACAGCAGGCTGAGCAGGGCGCAGCTTTAAGGCCATTTGTAAATCAGGTTCTGCCTTGTCCCATTCGCCAGCCCGTTCAAATGACATTCCGCGGTAATAATAAATCGCCCAATGTTGGCGTTTCTTTTCTTTAACCCGGGCCAAAGCAAAACTTAATGCTTCGGCCGCTTTCTTCCATTTTTCGCGACCATACAAAATGCTGCCCTTTGTGCTCCAGGCATTAAAGTTTTGTGGTTCACGGGCAATCAGTCCATCGAGAACCTTTAAAGCTTCGGCTGTTTTGTCAATGTCATCAAGGCTGGAAGCAATTTGAATGTCGACATTGCTTGCAAGTGGGGAATGACGGTCCACCTTTTTAAATGCCTCAATCGCATTGGCATATTGTTTTATGCCTTGATAAGTTTCTCCCAGCAGGATGTAACCCAAAGATGATTTTGGTTTTAAGAATAATGACAATTGTGTGTAAATAAGTGCAACGGTTGCGTTTTGTTTGTCTGACAGCGCCCCAGCCAGGGCAAACAACACTTCAAACATGCCATCACCTGGTGATTTAACCAGAGTGGGAGCAGGCTTGCCCGCATTTAAAGCGTCAAGTTGAGCTTTGATTAGTGGGTTCTGTTCTTTATTTTTCAGGTAATTGGAGAAAATGGCCCGTGCTTTTTCAATTTTGCCTTGTCGCCATTGATACGCTCCATGAGCATTTGTGAATTGCAATGAGTTTCCCGGACCACTGTCAGCGGCAGCAAAACTTTTCTCAGCGGTTTTGTAATCTTTTAGATAATCGGCAACCAGCGCCTTATGGACTTCTTTGAATTTATTGAGATTTCCCTGCGCATCAAGACGATCAAGCGCTTTATAGGCTCGCTTGGCTTTACCTTGGCCCGCATAAGTCCAGGCAAGCAACACGGATGAGGTAAGCTCACCAATGCGATTACTGGCTGCTTTTTCAAAATGATTGCGTGCAGCTACGTAGTTTTGTTTTTTTGTTTCATTAAGCCCAAGTAAAAACCGTGCAAGCTGATGACTGGGATGTTTGACAATAATGGTCTTTGCCAATTCAAGCGATCTGTCAAAATTACCTGCCGTTACATCAAGAACAAAAGCCCGTTCAAGTAAAATTTGATCTTGCGGGCTGTCTTCATAGGCGCGCCCATAATACAGAGCACCGACCTTATAATCATTCATCCGTGCTGCGGCACGACCGATCAGGTAATTACTTGAATGGGAAGTATAGCCTAAATCTAATTCACCAGTTGAAGCGGTCAATGGCGTGTGAAAAATAAATAGACTGGTTGAAAGAGCTAAAGTTGATAACAGCGCTTTGTTCAATTTCATAAGACTTCCCTGATTCGACATTTTTAAATTGCACTTACATTAGTCAACAATTTGCTTGGCGTACACTCACAAATGCCTAGAGTATAATGTGACAGTGTAAAAGCGGCATCAATACTTTCAATACACTTACAGATGCGCTGTGAAAAATTAAATAAGTTTTATAAAATATGAAATCACCAAAATTACCCGACTATGGCCTGCTTGTTGTCCTGGCCTCCATTTGGGGTTCCAGTTTCATGTTCATCAAGATTGCTGTGGTAAGCATTCCCGCAATCCCTATGACCTCAGGTCGTTTAGGCATTGCTGCTTTGGTTGGTCTGGTGGTTCTGTTTGCCATGAAGCAGCGATTGCCCACAAATTTAAAGACCTGGGGCTTAATGGCAATGGTGGCAATTTTTGGCAATGCCTTGCCATTTGCCCTTATTTCCTGGGGCGAAGAAGGGGTGGATAGTGGATTGGCCGCAATTTTAATGGCTGTTATGCCGCTCACAACAATACTGCTTATTCATTTTTTTACAGCAGATGAAAAGCTCAATAGCTGGAAATTTACTGGTGTTTTACTGGGGATTGTTGGTGTTATTGTTTTGATGGGCCCCACCAAACTGGCTCATTTGGGAGATGATATTGTCCGCCAGATTGCTATCACTTTAGCCGCTGTCTGTTATGGTATCGCCACACTATTTGTTAAAAAAATCAAAGGCGTACCGCAAGTTTCAATGACCGCGGGGGTGCTGGTTTTATCTGCTTTAATGATGTTGCCTGCCGGCTTGATGGCGGCAAATAATATTGACATGAACCCGACAACAATATCGATTGCGGCCATGGTACTGCTTGGCGTATTGCATACCAGCGCGGCAAATTTATTAGCCTACACCATTGTACACCGCCTTGGCGCGACGTTCTTTGCCCAACTTAATTTTATGGTGCCATTATTCGGCCTCTTGTTTGCAGTGCTGTTCATGAGAGAAAGAATCGAACTCAACGCTTTGCTCGCCCTTGTCATCATTTTAACCGGTGTTGGTTTGGCGCGGTACGGTATTTTAAAGACAATCAGACAAAATGAGCAAAAATAATTGAAATTTGGTATCGTTTTTAGGGTTTTATGTGATACATTCCTGTTTCATCATGTGTAATAGGAGTTGACCAAATGCCCATCAAACTAAATAGACGCCAACTGATTATAGGCTCAAGCGGACTTGCCGCTGCAACGATTGCAGCACCAGCTTTGGCCAAGGCTCCAATGATGGGCGGGCAACGGCCTAACCTTTATCGTTTTAAATTCGGTAAATTCGAGATTACCACGCTCAATGACGGGGCATTCTATCTAAATGGTCCTTTCCCGATTTTTGGTGCTGACCAATTTCCGGAAGATGTTGAAGAATTGGCCAAAAAAAACCATCTGCCTTCAAAGCGTTTTGAAATTGGTTTTGCCCCGGTTTTAGTCAATACGGGCAAAGAGCTTGTCTTGTTTGATACGGGCAATGGTGATCGCCGCAACCCAACTGCAGGTCACCTGAAACGGGCTATGAAAATTGCAGGCTACACGCCCGATCAGGTCGATGTTATCGTCATCAGTCATTACCACGCCGATCATATTGGCGGCATTAAAGAGGGAGGCGAAATTCTGTTTAAAAATGCCCGCTATGTAGCTGGTGAAGCAGAAAATAATTTCTGGCTTCACCCAGATCAGGCAGGCGGAAGCACGGATGCAACACACAAACTGGCTCTTGCCCACATGAAGCCCGTGGCAGAAAAAACCACATTTTTAAAAGATGGTCAGGACGTTGTTTCAGGTATTACCGCAATGGCTGCTTTCGGCCATACCCCTGGCCATATGGCGTTTCATATTGAAAGTGAAGGCAAACGCATTTTCCTGGGCGGCGATTTTTGTAATCACTATGTGATGTCACTGCAAAACCCTGAATGGCACGTCTCATTTGATATGGAAAAAGATCAGGCCGGTAAAACCCGCCGTAAAATTCTTGATATGTTAGCGGTTGATAAAATCCCGTTCACCAGTTATCATATGCCCTTTCCAGCGGTTGGTTATGTCGAGAAAAAAGACGAAGGCTTTGTTTATGTGCCAGTCAGCTATCAACTCAACCTTTAAGGCTTTTCCAGCGTAATAGATCATTTTTCGTATCAATATCAAACCGCTCGGCCGCAAAGCCCGTTTTTAAATGCCCGACATTTCGTTGGCAATCACTAAGGGCGTGCGGCCCGGACCAGCGCACATTTGAAAACATTTGTGGCACGCGCGGTGATTGACGAGATCCAACCAGCCAGAACCCGCCATCCCCGGCAGGCCCGAAAACCACATCACAGCGCCCCAATTGTGCAAACGCATCGGCTATGTCTTGTCGGGTAATGTGGGGAATATCAGTGCCGATAATAATGACAGGGCCACAAGGTGCGGTGTTGAAGATGGTTTGCATCCGCGTACCAATATCGCCCCCGCCTTGGGCAAATTTTTCAATATTGGCTGGCCATATCGGGTCATTGATTGCAATGTCAGGGGCAATGGCCAAATATGTATGCCAGCGTGTATCAGCATTTAGGCTGCGAATGGTTGCTGCTATGAGCTGGCGATAAATCCCAACCGCGCGGCCATAGCCGATATCTTTGCCAAGTCGAGACTTAACATGACCTGCCACCGGTTTTTTCGCCATAATTACCAATTGTCTCATGTGCAAAAACTCACTTAAAAATTCATTGGTACTTCTCGCGTATTTTTTCAGGGGCAACGCCGCGATACCATAGGCTTAAACAATAAGCGTTTCTCATCATGCGCCTGATATACCCGTCTTTTTGGTAACGTTCAGCGCTGGTGATCGCTGTGGTTTTAAGATAGTGAATGCGCTTGCGTCCCAGTCGTGAAACAATATCGACATCCTCCATCAGAACCATCGGTTTAAACCCGCCAATCTCATTATATAGTGCGCGCGAAATCAGCAATCCCTGATCGCCATAGGGCAGGGATAAAAGCCGGCAGCGCCATTTTACAATCGCTTCAAGAATCCGCGCCCGTTTGCGTTTGTCGTCAAGACCAAAGGTAAAAACTCCTGCCTGTTTTTTTGAGCTATCATGGATGAAGTGATGAACCTCATCAACCCAGCCATCTGATAAAACCGTATCGGCATGAAGGAATAAAAGCCATTGCGACCTGGCCGCATCACCGCCAGCTTTTAATTGTGCGCCGCGCCCTTTATGGCCTAAAATAATTTCAGCACCTGCTGCCTCGCACATGGCAATGGTGTCATCATCAGAGTCGCCATCCACCACAATCAACTCTTTAACCAAGCCATCAACCGCGCCATCAAAAAGCGCCCGTAAAGAACGAGGCAAATGAGGGGCAGCATTGAGTGTCGGCATAATAATAGAGATCATCATTGCCCATACCATACCCTCGCAAAAAGCACAAAAAAACAAATGTTCTTGCAATGTTCCAGATTTCGTGTATGAAGGATATATGGAATCTTTAGTACAAAAACAGTCGCGTTTAGGTCTGGTTAAACCCGTTCCTTACAACCCCATGCTTGTACCGCAAAAAAGCAGGACCGCGCGTGAGCGTGGAT
>JALWJW010000392.1 GCA_026996935.1 Hyphomicrobiales bacterium | reverse complement strand
CCCCTCAAAGTCAGGTCCACGCGCCAGACCTTTAAATCCCTGGCCTTGTCGGGCCAAACAAGCATCAGGACGCACCAGTTTGGCTTCACCCATATTTACTTGTTCTTTTGTATCAATATCATGACTCAAAGCACCCGTTGGACAAGCCAGAACACACTGCGTTGCATCGCATGAAAAATCACATGCCTGTTTGCGCGCATCAATATAAGGCACACCAATACCAAAACCGCCGTCACCATCTGCCAGATAGATCGCCTCAACAGGACAAACCTGAACACATTGACCACATTTAATACAGGAGGAAAGCAAGTCTTTTTCCGCTAGAGCCCCCGGTGGCCGCAACAATTTTCCCCATCGCATATGCAGCGGCAAATACGCCATCATTCCACTGGCAACAACGCCAGCGCCCATGATTGCTGAAAAAACAATCGTCCGCCGTTCTTTTTGTTGTTTTGGTGTAAGTTTCTTGGCCATAGCCCTACCTGATTATTGCGTACCTAGTCCAAAAGGATCTAATCGTTTTGATTCTTGTTGCCCTTGATTGCGGTCAAGATGAAGCCCTTCTGGTGCCGGAGCGGTAAAACTTTCACTCATTCGCGGTTTGTTATCCTTGAGCAAAATCAATGGTTCAGTAAACGGTGCCAGGCGCTCAAGAAAGTCCAATAAAGACAGCACTGGAGTGCCCTGAAAAAACGCTGCGCCCGGTTTATCCATCCACAACCGATCTGAATAAATCTTCATCACATAAGGTGTGTCACCAAACCCATCCTTATTAAGATCAAAGCCCCCATATCCTGCCCAATAATTGCCTTCCCACAAATTGTGCCTGGCAGAAGCAAAACTGCCAACAGTGACAGGCAAAATGTTTGACTTGAATTTATTATTTCTGATCTCATTACCGGTTCGATCAGACAAAAAGGAAATCCCAATATTATTAAAAGCAATCTCATTGCCATAAATCAGATTTTTTGTATCTGGATTGAAAGGAGACAGATCAAGCGAAATGCCACGTGAATTATATAAAATCTCATTATTTGCGATGGTAACATTGTCCGTTTCTTTCAAACCAATGCCAACACCTGCATTTCCAAGCGCCTGAAATACCCGGTTTTGACGGACAACAACCCCATCAGAATACATAAGAAAAATACCAACAGCGTTTTTGGCAATAGAATTTTTCTCAACCAGATTATATTTGGCATACATGAAATGCAGCCCATAGCGGCCATTGGCAATATCATTATTGGCAATACGATTACCATCGGAATACCAGATAACAAAATCACGTGATTTACGAATAAAATTATTCTCAATCTTATTATTAAAGCTATACCACAGCCGCACCGCATCACCCTTTAAACCAAGTGATGCCTTGCTTTTTGAGGAAATTTTATTTCGTTTGACGATATTATTATTGGCTTTTTCAAGGTCAACACCAAATAGACATTCATCAATAATGTTGTCTTTAATAATATTGTAATTACCTTTGATATGAACGCCTGAATCAATATCATTATGCTGATTGCCAGAATTGGTAATCCGCATATTTTTTATAGTTACACCATCACCAGCAATATGAACAACAGTGCCCGTGCCCTCACCATCAATGGTAACCTTGCCACGACCATCAAGAACAATAGATTTGGTAATCTTTATAGAACCTTTATAAACTCCCGGTGCCGGCGCAATAACAGCCCCCTCTTTTGCAGCATCAATCATTGCTTGCAATGACGATACCGCAAAAGACTTCGGGTCTGCTGCATTTGCATTCATTGTTAAAACGATTAATACCGAAAAACAACAAACCCAAATTGCAACAATTTTACTCAAAAGACGTTTCATCTTTATCAGCCGTTGGCTTCCTTAAGCCCTTTGCGCCGGATCAATATGGCAAGCACACACAAGACACCAAACAACACAATCAAGCCAAATCCATAATGAGGATAAGAAAGCGTTGTAAACTGGGCCACTTTACCTTGACCAAACACTGTTGGCATAAACGGTTTAAGCGAGAAAGCACCCATGACATTCATTGAATGTCCATACCACCACAACCAGCCGGCATATTCGACAATAAAGAACACAGGTAACATTGCCGGGATAATTGCAAGGAACCAGAACAACGGACCACGGTTATTCCAGGCAATTGCCAACATGGCAATCATCGCGCCTAAAATCCCCCAAAATGCCAACGTACCGACGGTTTTCATCATTTTAACCATTGGTACAATCTCTTTTGGATTATTAAACCAACGTCCCAGTGCTTTAGCATAGTGCCAATAAATCACCTGTTTCAAACTACCATTCCACACTTCTCTTTGACTGTCAGGAAGCTTGGACTGATCTGCTTCATAGGCACCTTTTAGAATTGACACATAAAGCGGCTTACCTGAAATGCCAGAAGATTTGGCTTCATCAAGAATCTCTTTAAGGGTTTTCTTGCCTCCACCAGAACCTTTATGCAATTTCGCAATTGCATCACTCAGGCTTGTTTGCCCACTTTTTTTCAAGACACCATGCAGTTCTTCAGTAGAGCGCATTCGTGTCACACCACTGGCTTTGAGATCATCTTTCAATTTGGCAATAATAGGTGAAAGCGGTTCGCCTTCTTCTTCTTTACCCTGACCCAAACTGGTCACCATTGAAGAAACATATGATGTTGGTTCCAGAGAAATCCCCCCGGCTCCATAATATGTCATATACATCCAGGCAGCAATTGCAGCAAAACCAAGCCCCATCACACCGACACGTAAATATTTACGATTAATCGCAAATCCAATAAGCATGAATGCCAGCATAGAAAGCAGGAACGGTGAGTAAGCTTTTTCTAACACACCGCCAGAAGCAATTGGATACATACCAACAAAGTGATTGATCGCATCCATCTCATGCACACAATCAAGCGCTTCATCTTCTTCCACTTCACGGTTTTTCTGTAACACACAACCGTTAAATACACCGTTCATATGAAAATGAATACGCACGCCATCAGGAAACGCTTCGGCTGGATAATTTGGTGCCTTAAGAGCCACCCACCAGGTTGGAGAAACATAAATCAGGCCTAGCAAAACAACGCTAATGCCAACCAGAATCCGCACCGCATTTTTACGTTTAGTGCTTAATGTATTGCTCATTCGTCAATCCACCATTTTAAAGAAATGTGAGGTGCCCACGGCAACCGAAAAAAGGTTTCGGGCAGAAAAAATCTGCCCGAAAGTTCATTTAGTCAAAGTCTGGATTTAACCAGTCTTTTGATGGGGCCAAATCAGCTTTAGGTGGCTTAAGACGGGAAACATAATCAACCACGTCTTTCATGTCTTTATTGGTAAAGCCCTTGATTTGTTTAACCATCTCAGGGTTGGCATTACGACGCTTGCCATCTCTGATCCATTCAAACTGGCGCAGCAGATATTTATAGTGCTGGCCTTGAATGCGCGGATAATATTTTTCCTTACTGCCCTGGCCTCTATCGCCATGGCATTTCACACAGTTTTCTTTGTATAGTTTAGCACCATGCTCAAGATTATCACCAGCACCTACACCATTGTCCGGGTTCATTGGAAGTTTAGAAATATATTCCGCCACAGCAGCAATCGCATAGGGACCACCACCAACTTCGGGGGCCGCATTCTTAATTTCTTTCGGCAATGCAAACGGATACATTGTCGGATTATCACGGTGTTTGCCACGAATATCGGCCAATTGTTTAATAATCACTGTTGCAGGCTGACCGGCAAGTTGTGGGAATGTACCATCTTTAGTACCCCAACCTTCAGTCAAATGACAGGCTGAACACACTTCATAAACTGCGATGCCATCTTCATGAATTTTCTTTTTCTCTGCCTCAGTTTTTTTCTCAAATGTCATATATATTTTTGTGGCTTCATCCTGTTCACCACCACCTTCATTCCAGCCGGCATATGCAGCGACACCTGCAATCATGCTGGCGGTAAAAGCCGTTGTTATAAATAAGGCTGTTTTTTTCATATTTGTCTCCAATTAAAAGAATTAATTTATCTATCCAGCGCGAATTATTTCGACCGATCAATCTGTGATAAATAAGAGGCAAGCAGCTCAATTTGATCATCCGTAAGTTTTTTAACCATTGGGTACATTGACTTGATTTTGCCATTCTTGCGTATTTTGTTTTTCACATCATTGACCTGAGCGATGATGTACGCCTTGTTTTGACCTGCAATGACAGGGTAATTCTTCAGCGGTTTTAACGCTCCCTTACCATGACAGGCGCGACATTTCTTTTTATAAAGCTTTTTGGCCGCAGTAATTTGATCTGCGCTTAAAGGTGTTTCCAATGGCTTAACTTTTGCTGGCGGCTGGGTAGATAACCAATTAGCAATTTGTTTAATTTCATCATCAGAAATCCGCAGCTTACCTTCAGATGTAATTAATGATCCGGTCATCGGCGCTGTACGTACATTGCCATTCTCATCTTTACTGCCAACCCGCTTTCCAGAAAGAATGTCTTTAATTTGTGTTGCAATATATTTTTCCGGCTGCGCAGAAACACTGGGGTAATTTTGAATAGGGCGCGCACCGCCTTTACCATGACAGGCCATGCAGGTTTTGCGCATATAAAGACGTTTTCCAGGGTGACGTTTCTTTTTCTTCACCTGCTCAGCAACCGCCTGAGACGACATGCTGATAGGATCAATAACAAAATTTGGCACAGCAACAAATGCAGATGCCATAACCGCCGTTGAAATCAAAAGAGATGTTTTTTTCATTTTAAGTCCATCCAATGAGAAAACCAGGGAGACAATTCTCCCTGGTTCACTTGTGTTTGCAGGTTACTTCACAACAACAGCGCCGTGTTCATCCAAATAAGTTTTGGCACGAAGCCCAATATCGGCAGCTTTCACTTGATATTGGAACCATTGCTGGGCCCAAAGCGTTGCATTATTGTAGTCTTTCTTCGCAGCAAACGCTTCAGACTTTTTCTTTGCATCAGCAGCAAAATTCAACTGATCAGTCGCATCTTCAACCAACGCAACAACTGGCTTAAAGCTTTTGAAGTTACGAGAAGTGATATAACCAACAACACTATCAATCACACCTTGAGTGGCGATATTGTTTTTCAGTTGTTTGTCATAGTCAGCTTTCGTATAGGTTTGACCTTCAGAAACAGCCGCATCAGAAGCTTTCACACCTTTTGGACGTACCAGCAGATAGCCCTGCATTTCAAGGTGAAGTGCTGAACAGAATTCGGTGCAATAGTAAGGATACACGCCAGGTTTATCAGCCTTAAAGGTAAAGGAAACGGTTTTTCCAGGTTCAACTGACAAGTTGACATCAAAGTTATTGATTGCAAAACCATGTGTTTCATCTTCAGCGCGCTCTACGTTTGTAAAGTGTAATGAAACTGTTTCACCTTCTTCAACCTCGATAATTTCAGGCGTGATATGAGAACGAATTAGCGTACCATAAACATGGGTTACACCATCTTTCTTGACGATCTTTTCCCGGCCCGGACGAGTACGATAAGGAGATTTTTTGTCTGTACGACTATCCCAACCAAGTTTATAGCGTACTTTTGGTTTTAGTTTTGAAGCCTGAATTGCTACCGCATAGTGAGGTTCACCAAGAGGAATTGGCATATCATAAAGCAACTGCATTTTGTCGCCGGAAATATCAATCAACTGGTGATTTTGCGGATGCAAAGGTCCAACAGGATTAAACCGGTCAATCGCCAGCTTATTTAATGAAACAAGATACTTGCCTTTTGGATTGGCAGTATCACCTTCCATGCTCATCAAGTGACCAACATTATAGTGAATATTGATTTTATCGAGCACTTTACCTTCACAATAATCCCATTTTGTAATTTGTGAATCCACATAAATAGATGTGTAAACAATACATTTTTTGGAATCATATTGATTGTGCAGAGGACCAAGACCAACCTGCACTTGCGTGTGCAATGATTTTTTCAGATCAAGAATGGGGATACCATATGGGTCCTTACCGGCAAAATCTTTTGCATCAATCAAAGCTTTGATTTTAGCAAAATCATAAACCGAAGCGTGAGTATCAAGCTTACCGGCAACAATAAAGTATTTACCATCTGGTGTCACATCAACACCGTGTGGAGATTTTGGTTCAGGAATAAGGAACAAAATGCCTTCCTTAATCGCTGTATCCATCATGATCACGTCCATGCCATTGACCTTTTTGGTTTTACCGGCAGCAAATAATTCAGCCGCTTTCTTCCAATTGATCATATGAACAAAGTCAGTATCTTTTTGCGAACAACCCGCTTCAAACGGAGGCCGACCTTTTTCAATCCCGCCAACATAGCGTTCTGTACAGAAAGAGTTGGTAAATGACCAACCATCAGATGGGCCTTTACCAAAATCAGATAGATCCTGAGAATATGGTGGCAATTCAACAGAGAAGGATTTTGTTGGATCTATCCGACCTTCTTTACGGTTAAACTTCCAGTAAGACACCAGACCACGATATTTCTCATTAAATTTAGAGAGAGGCACATATCCATTTTCGAACGGGGCAGGATACTGCGATGCTTCCATTATATAGTCAGTATTGGGCGAAGCAAAAGCACCACCATGTTCAGATTTCATGATAGGATTGACGACGATCTGTTTTGTCTCAAAATCCTTCAGATCAATCACAGCCAAACGAGGGTTGGCTTTATCATTGATAAACAAATATTGCCCATCAGTACTACCATTGGTTTCAGATATTGCAGGATGGTGCGTATCGCCAAAGTTAATCGTTTTACCTTTAATTTTACCTTGAGCAAGTACAGCCTTTGACTCATCATCAAAACCATAACCCTGCCACGGTTCAGGGGTGAACACACCAATGTATTTCAAAATACGCATTGATGGAATGCCATATACTATCACTTGGCCGCTCTGGCCGCCTGAAGAGAATACGACAAATTCATCGCGCCCACCTGTTGGTGTATAAGTTTTCGCCGCTGCGAGCAGATCTTTCTGCGTCAAGCCACGCGCCTTCATTACATCTTCAAGGCTTCCCGCCCATGCAGATGCAGCCATTCCTGCTAACCCAAGCGACACTGTCGCTGTTGTCAGAAATTTGGCAAATGATTTCTTCTTCATCATTGCTTCTCCGATTCTTAAGATTAAACGGCGCCTGCACAAATCAAACGACTTTCCCCTCGTGAGATAAAGCAAACCCCTGCGGGCTGAACTTTACGCTCCTAAAACAAGTGATCCTTGATAATTGTCATGTGGGAAATATTTTATTTGTTATAGGTTCGGCAACAAACTTACATCAGATACAAAGAAAGCGGATCCCATGACGCGCAAATTATTCTCCGTCTTTATCACTTCCATGTTCATTATTATCGGCTCTTTTGCTGGTCTTTCTATACAAGCAGGGACCGCTAGTGCTGACACAGTCACTGCGTCCAAAGTTACCACTGGCGGGCGGTTTATGTTGCAAGATCAAAGAGGGAAAATCGTTACCGATGAAGATTTTAAAGGCAAATTCATGCTGATATATTTCGGCTATACCTATTGCCCCGACATTTGCCCCACCAGTCTGCAGACGATTGCCCACGCCCTTGATTTACTCGGCAAAGATAGTGATGTCATTCAACCAATCTTCATTTCAATTGACCCTCAACGCGACACTGTTAACGTACTACGCGAATATGTTGCAGCCTTCCATCCTCGTTTAATCGGCCTGACAGGAAGCGAAGTAGCCATTAATTCTGTTGCAAAAAAATACCGTGTGCGTTTTAAAAAAGTATCAGAAAACGGGGGTATAAATGATGATTATACTGTCGATCACACATCTTCCGTTTTCCTTATGGGACCAGATGGTAAATTCATTACCCGTTTTTCTCACGCTACCACATCAAAGCAAATGGCCGCAAAAATACGCACCATACTTGCCAAGTCAAAACCAAAAAAATAAATTTTTCAGACATATCATTTAGAAAGTCATCATGCGCGAAACATTTGGCTACCAAACTGTCACCCAACAGGAACGAAAGAAAAGGATTTCGCATGTCTTTGCCACCATCGCTTCACGCTATGACCTGATGAATGACTTGATGAGTTTTGGCATTCATCGTTTATGGAAGCGAAATCTTGTCAAAAAACTGTCTGCACCAGAAAACGCCATCATCGTAGACCTTGCCGGTGGCACAGGAGATGTTGGTGCTAAAATTTATCAGGCAAAAGGCACTCCCGTTATTATTGTCGATGCAAGCAAACAAATGATACAGGCCGGTAAAGATAAATTGGATTTGCCATTAGACTGGCTGGTTGCCACTGGCGAGGATATGCCCTTTGCCGATAATTCTATTGATGTTATTACCCTGTCATTTGGCTTACGCAACATGACCGATCTTGATGTGGTTCTAAAAGAAATAAATCGTTGTTTAAAACCAGGTGGTCAGTTTTTGTGTCTTGAATTCTCAACCCCGAATTTCTGGCTTAAGCCCTTCTATGACTTTTATTCATGGGCTATCATTCCCCGCCTTGGCGCATTTGTTGCTCGCGAACCGGCGGCCTATCAATATCTTATAGAATCCATTCGCAAATTCCCAAACCAACGAGAATTATGCCACCAATTTTCAAAGGCAGGGTTTAAAAATGTCGAATTTGACAATTATTCTTTTGGCATATGCGCCCTCCACCAAGGACAAAAATCTGAGGTAAATCACCCATGACAACAAGCCCCAGCACTATACAATTGTCCCCCTGGAATGTACTTGTCATTGGCTCGCGACCCAAAACCCTTACCATTGCCGCCAGCCCTATTATTGCCGGTGCCGGTCTGGCTTTTTATGATCTTGGTTTTATCAATCCGATCACCCTCATTCTCACACTCATTGCGGGTCTGGCAATACAGGCAGGCACCAACTTATATAATGATGCCGCCGACGGGGCAGCAGGCAATGATACACCAGCGCGCCTTGGCCCGCCACGCGTTACAGCCATGGGCTATGCCTCATCAACAGATGTCAAGCGCCTGGCAATTGGCTGCTTTGCCCTGGCAGCCTGCATCGGGTTTTATCTCATCTATATCGGCGGCTGGCCCATTCTGGCTATCGGCCTTTTATCCCTGGCCAGCGGTTATGCCTATTCAGGCGGCCCCTACCCCATTTCACATTCTCCTTTAGGGGAAGTTTTTGTTATTGGTTTTTTTGGTGTCATCGCCGTTACTGGTACTTACTTTTTGCAAACAAATACCGTCACCATTAATGCCGTATTATTAGGCTTGGCTATAGGTTTTTTTGGCGCCGCTGTTTTAATGGTCAACAACCACCGTGATCGTCAGGAAGATAAAAAAGCTGGCCGACGCACCCTTGCGATTGTATCAGGGCCAAAAGCCTCAAAATGGTTCCTTGCCAGTTTTATTGCCAGCCCATTTATCCTGCTGTTAATTATAGAGCGCAAAGCAATGACCGATCCAAACCTATTACCTCTGATGGTTTTCCCGTTCGGCGCATTTTTGATTTATAAATTTTGGCAAGCCAAAAGCGGTTTCGATTTAAACATGCTGCTCATCCAGACAGCAAAATTACAATTTGCCTTTTCGGTACTCTATGCCGTTGGCGCTGTTGGTATAAAACTGGGATAAGTCATGCTCATAACAAAGCTTCTTTTACCTGCGGGCCTTGCCTTCATCATGTTCGCTATCGGCTTAACCTTAAGCTGGAGTGATTTCACCCGCATTGCAAAGCATCCATTATCAATCGGCATTGGCTTATTTTGTCAATTGTTACTGCTGCCCCTTATCGCTTTTTCACTATTACATTTTTTCCCCATTGATCCAATGTTGGCCATCGGCGTTATGATCTTGGCGGCAAGCCCGGGCGGTATTACCTCAAACCTTTTAACTCACATCGCCAAAGGCGATACAGCACTATCCATTTCCCTTACCGCGATTTCATCTCTGGCTGGTGTGTTTACCAT
>JALWJW010000391.1 GCA_026996935.1 Hyphomicrobiales bacterium | reverse complement strand
GGTCACATTGCGTGCGGTCGAAGAAGGGTTTTCGCCCGGCCTTATTGGTTTGATGGGCACAGCCTATTTTGGCGGGTTTCTTATTGCCTCGCTGGTTTCGGCCCGCATGGTTCAAGCAGTTGGTCACATTAGAGTATTTGCTGCATTAGCGGCCATTCTTTCTGCCGCCACTTTAATGTATGTGCTGATTATCAATCCATATGTGTGGGTGGCATTGCGGTTTCTGGCCGGTTTTGGGTTTGCCGGTCTATTGATGGTGATTGAAAGCTGGTTAAACGATGCATCTAGCAATACAAACCGTGGCAAAATATTATCCATCTACCGTATTATTGATTTAAGCTTTGTAACGGGCGGGCAATTGCTTTTACCTGTTATTGGCATTGATGGGTTTGCTATATTTGCCATAATTTCCATTGTCCTGAGTATTTCTCTTGTGCCTGTTTCATTGGCCGATAGAACCAATCCGCGCGTGCCTAAAAGTGTGAAATTCAGCCTGCCAGCCGTTTGGGCCATTTCACCGGTTGCCTGTCTTGGTTGTATTATTATTGGCCTGACCAATTCATCGTTTCGGCTGGTTGGGCCGCTGTTTGCCAGCCGGGTTGGCATGGACACCACCAATGTTGCCCTGTTTATGAGCATGGGCATTATTGGCGGAGCGGTGCTGCAATATCCTCTTGGCTGGATGAGTGACAAATATGATCGGCGTTGGGTGTTAATCGGGGCCACTTTTGGCGCAGCGGCGGCCGGCTCGTTTCTGGCTAATTTTGCCGGCAGCAATCAAACCGCTTTGCTGGGTGGGGCTTTTGTGTTTGGGGCTTTTTCTTTGCCGCTTTATTCACTTTCAACCGCCCATGCCAATGATCGGGCCACAGAAGATCAATATGTGATGCTGGCGGCTGGCCTTACGTTTTTCTATTCGCTTGGTGCAACCATTGGCCCATCGGTTGCAACATGGGTTATGTCAACTTATGGCACTGCCTTCTTTTTCACCTATATTTCTCTTATTCACGGTACTTTTGCCATTGCTACCATGTGGCGGTTGTTTGCAAAACCCAAGGTGGCAAAAAAGGATCGTCGTAAGTTTATTGGTCTGATGCGTACCTCACCGGCTTTGTTTAAAATGGCGCGAGCGGTAAAACCAAAAAACAAAGGCAGAAACAAAGGCAAAAATAAACCGATGCGCGACAGTTGACCTGTTGCAATTTGGACCAGACTCATGCTTTTAAATAGTCATGCAAATTATCACAACCACGGCTGCTCTTGATAAACTGTGCAGCGCTCTTTCAAAAGACAAGTTTATTACCGTTGATACCGAGTTCATGCGTGAACGCACGTATTGGGCAAAGCTGTGCCTTATACAAATTGCCGGCACGGAACACGAAGCTATTATTGATCCGTTGGCAGAAGGTATTGACCTTACCCCTTTTTATCAATTAATGGCCAATGAAGCGGTCATTAAAGTTTTTCACGCGGCGCGCCAGGATGTGGAAATCATCCATCACCTTTCTGGTATTATTCCAAAACCATTGTTTGACACACAAGTGGCGGCAATGGTTTGTGGATTTGGCGATCAAATTGGCTATGAACCCTTGGCACGGCGGTTGGTCAATGCTGAGATTGATAAATCATCTCGCTTTACTGATTGGTCTCGTCGCCCCCTCACCGATAAACAACTTCACTATGCTTTGTGTGATGTAACGTATTTGCGTGACATTTATAAGATTTTACAAAAGCAACTGGACGAAACAGGCCGAGAACCGTGGCTGGCCGAAGAAATGAAAGTCCTTACCGATGAGGATACTTATCAAACAGATCCGACACGGGCCTGGAATAGGGTGAAATTTCGCCCCCGCAAAAAAACTCACCAAGCCATTCTTATGGAAGTGGCGGCTTGGCGTGAAGAAGAAGCCAAGCGCCGCGATGTCCCACGTAATCGTATTATTAAAGATGATGCCATTGGTGAGTTGGCAATGCAGGCACCAAAAAATCAGGATGCTTTATCGCGGTTACGGGCGGTGCCAAAAGGCTATGCCCATTCGCGCCATGGTGAAGCGATGGTTGCAGCGGTTAAGCGCGGCCTTGCTCGTGATCCTGATAACGTACCTGAAATCAATCAACGAAATCGCCATTTGCCAGAAGGTACAGGTGAAATTGCCGAAATTTTAAAATTGGCGCTAAAAATTACCGCCGAGCAAGAAGGTATCGCCTCGCGTATCATTGCTAATGCGGCTGATATTGAAGCCATTGCTGGGTATGACAATGCTGATGTGAAAGCCCTTAAAGGCTGGCGCATGGAATTGTTTGGTCGCACCGCCCTTGACC
>JALWJW010000390.1 GCA_026996935.1 Hyphomicrobiales bacterium | reverse complement strand
GGTCGGTGCCTGATGAAGCCGCCGTTGGGGCTGTGTTGGGCACTTTATCGGTTGTGGTGGCGGTGATTTTAACCACCCCAATATCGATGCCAAATTCATTGGCGACAATGCTGGCGACTTTTGTATACAGCCCCTGGCCCATTTCGGTGCCACCGTGGTTTATTTGTACCGACCCATCGGTATAAACATTGACCAAAGCCCCTGCCTGATTGAGATGAATAAGGGTGAAAGAAATACCAAATTTTACTGGTGTCAGCGCAATGCCTTTTTTCAAATATTTATTTTCGGCATTGAATTTCTTAATCGCTAACCGTCTTTGACGATACTGGCTTGTGGCTTCAAGCTGGCGCATGATTTCAGGGGCAATATTGTCCACCACCTGCATACCATATGGGGTTACCTCTCGGCCCTGCCCGTATAGATTAGCGTATCTGACATCGAGCGGATCAAGGCCAAGTTTGCAGGCGATTTCATCCATCATCCGTTCGGCAAAAACCATCCCTTGCGGACCGCCAAAACCGCGAAAGGCGGTATTTGACACGGTGTTGGTTTTTAAACGGTGTGAGTTGATTTCCACACTTGGGTAATAATAGGCGTTATCGGCATGGAACATAGCGCGGTCATTGATGCCGAGTGATAAATCAGCCGAACACCCACAACGCGCCAACAGGTCAGATTTAACACCGGTCAGTCGCCCGTCATTTTCAAACCCTGCCTGATAATCGATTTCAAAATCATGGCGCTTGCCCGTCAATATCATATCATCATCACGGTCAAGACGAAGCTTGCAAGGCTTGCCGGTTTTTGCTGCCGCTAAAGCGGCCAACGCCGCCCACTGGGTGGCTTGGGATTCTTTACCGCCAAAGGCCCCGCCCATTCGGCGCACCTGACAGGTGATATCGGCTTGCGGTAAATCAAGCATTTTAGCAATGCAATGTTGAACCTCGCTTGGGTGCTGGGTGGATGAATAGATTTTCATCGCCGTGCCTTCAAGCGGTATGGCAAAGGCAATCTGCCCTTCAAGATAAAAATGTTCCTGGCCGCCAATGCTCATTTTACTGTTTAAACGATGGGGCGCTGCTTGAATGGCGCCATCAACGTCGCCGCGTTTAAACTGATACGGTGGCAGAACTGTTTTAGATTTTTTCCTGGCTTCTTCAATGGTCAAAACGGGGGGTATTGTTGCGATCTCAATGCCTGCCAGTTTTGCCGCTTTTCGAGCCGCATCACGGGTTTTGGCAACGACCGCAAAAATGACCTGACCGCTAAAAAACACTTCATCAATCGCCAAGATTAAATCATCGCCCATGGCGGGGCTGCAATCGTTTAGGCCGATAATATCATTATGGGTGAGGACCGTCACCACATCAGGGGCGGTGCGAACAGCTTCTAAATCAAGGTGGGCAATTTTACCTGCCGCAACATTGGTATACCCTGGCACCACATGCAGGGTGCCGTGCGGTTCTGGCATATCGTCAATATAGGGCGCATCGCCTTGAACATGATGAACAGCGCTATCGTGGGTTTTGTGTTTGGCGCTATCATTGAGCATGGTCAAAGGCTCCTTTTAAGGGTGCGCCCAGAATACGCGTGTTATCTTCGCCAGTCAGTTCAGCACGCGCTTTTAATAGCAACGCCTTTGCCGTATTTAAACGATAGTCAGCACTGGCGCGCATATCGCTCATGGGTTCAAAGTCCTGGCCTAAACATTCAACAGCATCTTGCCATGCTGCCTCATCATTAATTTTAAGGCCTGTTAAAGCAGCTTGGGTTTTTTGCGCCATCATTGGCGTGCCAGCCATGCCACCAAAAGCACAGCGTGCATTCATAATGGCATCGTTCTCTATGGTGAAACAAAAGCCTGCTATAATGGCTGAAATGTCTTGATCGAACCGTTTGGAAATTTTATAAGCGCGAAACTGTTGATTGGCTTGTAAAAGCGGTGCACGAATTTGTTTCAAATATTCATCAGGCTCTAAATCCTGCTTGCCATATTCAATATAAAAGTCTTCTAAATCGATCGTACGGGAACCTGTTGCACTTGCCAATTCAATTTTTGCGCCAAGAGCAATCAACATTGGCGGCATGTCACCAATGGGTGAGCCATTGGCAATATTACCGCCAATGGTGCCGACAGCGCGCACCTGTTTTGATCCAATGCGGCGAACAACCTGGCCAATATCCGGGTGAAGGGCTTCCAGGTGCGGTAGCGCCTGCGCATATGTGACCCCGGCGCCAATGACTAAATCAGCCGTTTCAACCGCGATGGTTTGCAGGCTTTTAACACCGCCTAAGTAAATGACTTTTGGCAACTGGCGCAATTGTTTGG
>JALWJW010000389.1 GCA_026996935.1 Hyphomicrobiales bacterium | reverse complement strand
TGTCATAATTATTTGCTCAACCAAATCAGCCAGATTTTGCGCTGCATTGGGTTGACCCTGGCCAAGTGCTGCAAAAGCTGCCCGGTTTAAATCTTCTGGTTCATAACGAAGCCGCGTTAAAAACGCGGCAAAACTATCAGGTGCAATATCTTTTTGCTCCATAATCCAACCACCGCCTGCGGTGCAAAAGCTTTCGGCGTTTTTCAGTTGGTCATTATCAAGCGCATGGGGCAACGGCACCAAAATAGCTGGCCGCCCAATCACCCCAAGTTCGGCAATGGTTGAGGCACCCGAACGCCCAATAACCAAATGCGCCTTGGCAATGCGTTTGGGCATGTCAGCAAAAAACGCTTGTAACTCAAACTTCAGGCCCAGTTTTTCATACGCAGCTTTAACCGCATCAATATCTTCAGGCCGACATTGCTGAACAATCGACATACGTTTCAACATTGCCGCCGGCATTTCGGCAAACACCTTGGGCATCATTTGCGAAAAGAATTGCGCGCCCTGACTGCCGCCAAAAACCAACACTCTAAAGTCTTGTTTAGGCGAAGGCCCGGCAAATTGTGCCGCTGCCGATTTCAATACCAAATCACGAACAGGATTACCCGTCATCACGGTTTTTTCCGCCAGCTTGGCATCCAAATTTACAATCTTTGGAAATGACGAGGCAATCTTATCAGCCCAACGTGCCAATAATTTATTGGCCCGCCCCATCACCGCATTTTGCTCATGCAGCAAGGTTGGAATGTCCAATTTATTGCCCGCCAGCATAGGCGGTAAAGAGGGATACCCACCAAAACCAACAACGGCCAACGGTTTGGTTTGTTCAAAAATTTTCTTAGCTTTTAAATAACCTGACCAAATTTTATAAATACTCTTGGGCCATGTCCATGGTTTGCGAACAATAATCGTTGAGGCAGGAATGACATGAGTATCAGCGGCAGGAAATTTTGCCCCGTAATCACGCACCCGCTCATCACTCATCAAATGCACCACATAACCGCGCCGCACCAATTCCTCACCCAAGGCTTGAGCGGGAAACAAATGCCCACCCGTGCCCCCTGCAGCAAGAGCGATAACGCCTTTTGGTTTATTTTGATCCATTGTCATAATCTCTATCTACCACTAGGCCAATTGGGCTTGTAAGTGTTCGCTTTTAACCCGAACAGCCGCGCGGGTTCGCGTTAACGCCAAAACCAACCCCATGGCAAAAGCCATAGTCAACAACGAAGACCCGCCATAAGAAATAAACGGCAACGTCATGCCCTTTGCCGGCATCAAAGAAACATTCACTGCCATATTGATAATGGCCTGAAATGAGAACACCGACACCAAACCGGTTAAAGCCAACGCAACAAAACTATCACCCTCTTCCATGGCAAACCGCAAAACCCGCAGCGCAATAAACGCCACCAGAGCAATCAGCAACATGCAGGCAATAAAGCCAAACTCTTCACCAACAACGGCAAAAATAAAATCAGTATGAGCATCAGGAAGCGACCTTTTTGCAAGCCCGGCCCCTGGCCCCATACCAAACAAACCACCATTTTCAAATGCCTTATTAGCCATATTTACCTGAAAATTATCACCAGTACCCGGTTCAAGAAACCGATCAACCCGCGAAGCAACATGCGGGAAGGTTTTATAAGCCACAAAAGCCCCAACCACCGCCATGCCAATCAAGCCAAAAACATACCGCCATTTAATGCCATAAACCAACAACATTACCGCCCAGACAAGGCAAACTAACACCGTTTGACCAAAATCAGGTTGCAAAACCAGTAAACCAACCAAAATCACAAAAGCCCCCCAGGCCATCAAAGCGCCAGGCACATCGTCACGCCGACGCCCTTCAGCAAGCAAAAAGGCAGCAACCACAATAAAGGTCGGCTTGGCCAGTTCTGATGGCTGAAAATTAAAAAACCCCAAATCAAGCCAACGGTTCGCACCCTTAATTTCAGGTCCAAAAAGTTTGGCCGCCACCATAAGAACCAAAGCCGTGAAAAACCCGATAATTGCCACACGGCGCACAAGCCGCATATCAAAAAATGATACTGCAATCAAAATGACCAAAGCAGGCATCATGAAAATCAATTGGCGTTTGAAAAAGTGAAAATAATCCAAACCCAATCGATCCGCCACCGCAGGGCTACCCGCCAGCGAAAACAAAACACCAATCGCCATAAGCAACACAACGGCAAACATCAACGGGCGATCAATGGTAAACCACCAACGAGCCAACAGGCCTCTATCTGTGCGAGAAATCAACATTATGCGGCTACTCCTTTGGTGAGTTCTATGCCATTAAGGTCACTTACAAGGGCGCGAAACGCAT
>JALWJW010000388.1 GCA_026996935.1 Hyphomicrobiales bacterium | reverse complement strand
CCTGCCGCGTAATCGCCTGGTTGCCGTCATCACAATTTGTCCTTTTGCGTCACTTTACTGGTTCCAAATTGTGAAATGAAAAAACAGTGTCCACAATGAAAAACTTTAAGGCACTGATTTTACTTTATTTTTCATTATAAATCAATAAATGAAAAATTTTTTCGAAAAAATTGAAAAAAGCTGATTCTACATGTCTAATAAATAAAAATTTAATGGAGTAGTTTAAATTGAGCTTTCAGAACCCTGTTTTTATTCCTGGGCCAACCAATATCCCTGAAGTTTTGCGTCGCGCCTGTGATATGCCGACCATGGACCATCGTTCGGCGCATTTTGCAGATATTCTGCAACCGGCATTAAGTGGTGTCAAAAAGGTGCTTAAAACCCAAACTGGGCAAGTGTTCCTATTTCCATCAACTGGATCTGGTGGCTGGGAAACAGCTTTAACCAATACGTTGAGTGCAGGCGATAAGGTTTTGGCATGTAACAATGGCATGTTCAGTCAAAAATGGATTGATATGTGCGAACGCCATGGCTTGGACGTTGAAGCTATTAGTGTGCCTTGGGGTCAGGGTATTCCAACTAATCGCTATGCTGAAATTCTTGCTGCTGACAAAGATCACAGAATCAAAGTCGTGCTGGCAACCCATAATGAAACGGCAACAGGTGTGGTATCTGATATTGCTGCGGTACGAGCGGCAATGGATGCCTCAAACCATCCAGCGATGTTGTTTGTTGATGGTGTCAGTTCAATTGGCTCAATGGATTTTCGCATGGATGAATGGGGGGTCGATGTCGCTGTGACGGGATCGCAAAAGGGCTTTATGATGCCTGTAGGTCTTGCGATCACAGCATTCAGCCCTAAAGCCATTGCGGCGCTTGAAAGTGCAACCTTGCCCCGTTGGTACTTTGATGTGCGCGATATGCAGGCTGGTTATAAGGTTAATGGGTACCCGTACACCCCACAAGTAGGGTTGCTTAATGGCTTGAAGGTTTCGTGTGAAATGCTTCTTGATGAAGGGCTAGACAATGTTTTTGCCCGCCACGCCCGCATTGCACAAGGTGTTCGCAATGCCATTGCTGCTTGGGATATGGAGCTTTGTGCGGTATCGCCCGAAGTTTATTCAAACTCTGTAAGCGCCATTTTGACACCCCAGGGGTTTAATGCGACCGAGCTGGTGACGCACGCTTCGGTAAAATATGGTTTATCTTTTGGTGGCGGTCTTGGCCAAGTGGAAGGAAAGCTTTTCCGCATTGGCCATTTGGGTAGCTTAACCGATGTAATGGCGTTGTCTGGCATCGCTACTGCTGAAATGTGCATGGTTGATCTTGGCTTGAAGGTAAAACTGGGGTCCGGGGTTGCCGCAGCCCAAGACTTTTATCGTTCAACCGCTGCTGAAAAACAACAGGTGGCGGCATGAGTGAACATATGATTATCCCAACGATTGAGGATATGTTTGCAGCCCATGAGCGCATAAAACCACATATTCACAACACACCGGTTTTAACCTCTAGCTATTTTAACGAGCTTACTGGTGCTGAGCTTTTTTTTAAATGTGAAAATTTTCAGAAAGCTGGTGTTTTTAAAGCTCGTGGGGCATCCAATGCAGTTTTCTCGCTTAGCGATGATATGCTTGAAAAAGGCGTTGCCACCCATTCATCGGGCAACCATGCCCTGAGTTTGTCTTATGCGGCTGGCCGCAGGGGTATACCATGTTCTGTCGTCATGCCACGCACCGCCCCACAAGCCAAAAAGGATGCGGTTAAAGGATATGGCGGCACGATCATTGAGTGCGAACCGTCAACCAGTTCACGAGAAGCTGTTTTTGCCGAAGTTGTTGCCGAGTCAGGGGCAGAATTTGTTCACCCCTATAATGATCATCGCGTCATTGCCGGGCAGGGAACCTGTTCACGCGAGTTGATAGGGCAAGTTGAAAACCTCGATGCCGTAATCGCGCCGATTGGTGGTGGTGGCATGGTGTCTGGCACGTGTCTGACATTGTCCAACCTTGCGCCAAGTACAAAAATCTATGCAGCCGAGCCTGAGCAGGCTGATGATGCCATGCGCAGCCTCAAGGCTGGCCACATCATTGCTGATGATGCCCCTGATACCATTGCCGACGGCCTCAAAGTACCGCTTAAAGATCTTACCTGGCACTTCGTATCAAATCATGTGACGGACATTCTTACCGTTTCCGAACAGGAAATTATTGATGCAATGAAGTTGATCTGGAAACGAATGAAAATTGTCATGGAACCCAGTAGTGCCGTGCCGCTGGCATCCATAATCAAAAATCGGAATACCTTCGCTGGAAAGCGGGTTGGTGTGATCATTACCGGTGGCAATGTCGACCTTGACTTGTTGCCGTGGCTTAAAAAATAAACTGGAGAATATTAATGAGTGCGACTATCAATTATGATGAACTGGAAGTTGGCTATGACGTGCCGGCCGTACCGGGAATGGATGAAGCTGATATTCAGACGCCATGCCTGATCGTTGATCTGGATGCGCTGGAACGCAACATCAAAAAAATGGGTGATCGCGCCCGTGAGATGGGGGTTCGTCACCGCGCCCACGGTAAAATGCACAAATCGGTAGATGTGGCAAAACTACAGGAAAAGCTGGGCGACTCCGTTGGGGTTTGCTGTCAAAAAGTGTCAGAAGCTGAAGTGTTTGTTCGTGGCGGCATCAAGGATGTAATGGTTTCCAATCAGGTTCGTGATCCGGCAAAAATCGATCGTCTGGCGCGGATGCCAAAACTGGGCGCACGTATTCTTGTTTGTGTTGATGACCCTGAAAATGTTGCTGACCTGTCAGCAGCGGCTCAAAAACACGGTACAGAACTTGAATGCCTTGTTGAAATTGACTGCGGCGCGGGGCGTTGCGGGGTTACATCCTCACAAGATGTGGTAAATATCGCCAAGCTGATTGATGCGGCAGACGGTTTGAAATTTGCCGGTATTCAGGCCTACCAGGGCGCAATGCAGCATCTTGACCTTTACAATGACCGCAAAGAGAAAATTGATATTGCAGTTGAAATGGTTGAAAGCGCTGTAACTGCGTTGAAATCGCAAGGTTTGGAATGTGATATTGTTGGCGGTGGTGGCACCGGCTCCTATTATTTTGAAGGAACATCGGGCGTTTACAATGAACTTCAATGCGGCTCTTACGCATTTATGGACGCTGACTATGGCCGTATACTCGACAAAGACGGTAACCGGATCGATCAGGGCGAATGGGAAAACTCTTTATTCATCTTAACATCAGTCATGAGCCATTCTAAAGCCGACAAAGCAATTGTTGATGCCGGATTAAAAGCCCAATCGGTGGACTCTGGTTTACCTACGGTGTTTGGCCGTGACGATAAAGTTGAGTATCTAAAATGCTCTGACGAGCATGGCGTGGTCGGTGACCCTGACGGTGTTTTAAACATTAATGACAAGCTCAAATTAGTGCCCGGTCATTGCGACCCTACCTGCAATGTTCACGACTGGTATGTCGGCGTTCGCGGCGGCAAGGTTGAAACTCTGTGGCCTGTTTCAGCTCGTGGTAAAGCTTATTAGTTCCTCCTGGAACTTTGGGGGAGGTCTGACCTCCCCTGTTTTTAAATGCAAGATTTTATACAGGACTAAAGAAAAATATGATCATTGTGCCAGAAAATGAAATCGCTGATTTAATCGATCGCAAAGCATCTTTTGATGCAGTTGAAAGCGTCTTTGCAGCGATGGCGCGTAAAGATGCCTATAACTTCCCCGTCATTCGAGAGGCAATAGGATATGCCGATGCGCTATATGGGTTTAAGTCTGGTTTCGATAAAGCTGGTTTGGTTCTGGGGTTAAAATCAGGTGGTTACTGGCCCGGTAACATGGAAAAGGGATTGACCAATCATCAATCAACCGTAATTTTGTTTGACCCCGATACAGGTAAAGTTAAAGCGCTGGTTGGCGGAAATCTTCTTACGGCGTTGCGTACAGCGGCTGCTTCATCAGTTTCAATCAAATATCTTGCACCCAAGGGTGCTAAAGTATTGGGCATGATTGGGGCTGGCCATCAATCAGCATTTCAAATGCGCGCGGCTGCAGAGCAATGTGATTTTGAAAAGGTTATCGGTTGGAATTATCATCCCGAGGGCTTGCCCAGATTAGAAAAAGTAGCCAATGAAATTGGCTTGCCGTTTGAGCCTGTAGAACTGGATCAGCTTGGTGAACAGGCCGATGTAATCATCACGATTACGTCAAGTTTTGATCCCATTTTGATGGACGCACAAGTAAAAGGTGGCACGCATATCGCCTGCATGGGAACTGATACAAAAGGCAAACAGGAAGTTGAAGCCGCGCTGGTTTCGCGCGCCAGTGTATTCACTGATGAAATCGCTCAAGCCATAACAATTGGTGAATGCCAACATGCAATTGCTAATGGCACACTAAAACAAAGCAATATCACTGAGCTTGGATATGTCATTAACGGCGATCATAAAGGACGAACGTCAAATGATGAAATTACCTTGTTCGATGGAACAGGTGTTGGTCTGCAAGACCTTGCAGTGGCATCGACTGCCGTTGATCTTGCGATTGAAAAAGGTGTTGCCATTGAAGTTGATTTTTAAACTGGTTGGCTGGTTCAACCAGAACACATCACCCAAGCTTACGGACACATAAATTACTAATCCACCGGCAAAATCATTGCCAAACTCACTGGCCCCGCGCCAAAAATTCCTAGGGAGGAAAGCATGAAAACGAAAATATTATCAGCGTTAGCTGGTGTTGCACTGATGAGCACAGCGGCAACAGCACAAACATCATTGGATATGACATCCGCATTCGGTAAGAATTTGCCCATACTTGGCACTGCAGCAACAGATTTCGTTGAAAAAATCAATGGTATCTCTACTGATGTGAAATTCAAGCATTACGATCCCAATAAACTAGTACCAACCCTTGAAGCGCTTGATGCTGTTTCCAGCGGATCGGTTGACTCATCTTTTGCCACTTCTGGTTATTGGCAGGGAAAAATCAATTCTGCCTCACTGTTCGCCGCAGTACCATTTGGCCCTGAAGCTGGTGAGTTTCTTGGCTGGATCCTGTATGGCAATGGCGCCAAGCTCTGGCAGGAAATGTATGACAAGAACGGCTACAATGTGAAGGTGTTCCCTTGTGGTATTATTGCGCCAGAAACATCGGGCTGGTTCAAAAAAGAAATCAACTCTGTGGCTGATCTTAAAGGTCTGAACATGCGCTTTTTCGGCCTTGGAGCAAAGGCCATGCAGAAACTTGGTGTTTCGACTTCGCTGCTTGGCGCTTCAGATATCTTCCCGGCGCTTGAACGCGGGGCAATTGATGCAACCGAGTTCTCCATGCCACGTATTGATGCCCGCCTGGGATTCCACAAAATTGCCAAATACAATTATTTCCCTGGTTGGCACCAACCGTCAACATTGTTTGAACTGCTGATAAATAAAGACGTTTATGATGGTATGTCTGATCGTGCCAAAAAGCAGATTGAAGTTGCCTGCCTTGCTAATATGACCACCAATCTGGCTGAAGGTGAAGCAACCAACTATGCCGCAATGGTCAAAAACAGCAAGGAAAATGGTGTTAAAATCAAGCAGTGGAGCCCGGAAATGCTGGCCGCATTTAAAGGAGCCTGGGGAGAAGTTGTTGGAGAGTTGTCAAAGGACGATCCATTCTTCCAGAAAGTATGGAACGATTTGCAGGAATACCGCAAAGGCTATGCAGTCTGGTCTAAAAACATCTATTTGAAGCGCTAGGCTTTCAAAGCAACAACTATAGCGGTCATAAACTGACCGCTAAATTTTTTTCGTTTTTGGGAGGAGCGCAGTAATGCCCGACATATATACTGACCCGATTGATCATGTTGCCCAGGTTGCAGACCCGGGCGAAAGAGATCGCAGTGAGCATTTGTGGGGTGATCGCTTAATGGTCGGCATTGGTAATGTTGCGGCCTGGCTTTTTCCCTTGCTTATGGTCGCGATTGTGACCCAGATTTTCATTCGCAAGGCTGGTGCAAATCAGGCCTGGCTTGATGATGCTCAATGGTGGATATATGGGCTGGCGATGCTGTCTGCCTTTGGCTATGCAATTACCACTAACAGTCATGTGCGGGTTGATATTTTTCATGCCCGCTATTCTGAAAAACGCAAAGCCCGCATTGAAGTGTTTGCGCTGGGCTGGTTGCTGTTGCCATTTTTGACCATGATGACAGATATCATGACTCACTATGCCTATTCATCCTGGGTTGCCAGTGAAGGGTCAGACAGCCCCAACGGCCTGCACGGTTTGTATTTGCTGAAAATGGCGATACCGGTGTTGTTTCTGGCTTCAGTCATTGCGGCTTTTTCTGCGCTTTACCGAAATCTTATAAAACTTACAACGCCTGCTTTATGGAAAGTGTTTATTGCCGCATTTCCGGCAGTCTGGTTTATCGCTGAGCGTTTTATTTATTACATTTTATGGTGGTTTGTTCATTTGAGCAATCCAGAGCTGCACCCTCGTCGTGTTTCGCGTGAACCGCTTTTAGATGACACAGTTTTGTATGGCCTGGCATTAATAGTTTTGCTGGCCCTGATAACCTTTGTGCTGAACCGTAACAAAATCTCGAAAGTTTAATTTTATGGAAATTTTGTCCCTGTTAGGTGCTGTTATGAACTTGAACCAGTGGATGGTTCTGCTGATGTTTGTAACATTTGTTATCATGCTGTTTCGCGGGATTCCCGTTGTATATGCGTTGGTCGGTGTCAGTCTGATTTTTGCGATGATTGGCGAAGTCATTCTGGACCCAAGCAGGAAACTGATTACCCAATTTATAGAATTTGACAGAACCGGCTTGTCTTACGTAAAGCTATCGGCCAATGGCGGCCGGTTTTTCGGCGGGATCATAAAAAACCCGGTGCTGGTGGCGCTGCCGATGTTTATTTATATGGGCTTGATGCTTGATCAATCCGGTGTCGCCCAGCGCATGATGAAATCCATGCAAGTTCTGTTTGGTGCCCTCAAAGGCGGGTTGGCCCTGACAGTCATGCTGATCGGTATCATTCTGGCAGCGTCTACAGGCGTTATTGGTGCCTCAGTGGTGCTGCTGGGTGTGATGGCCGTACCAACGATGCTGAAGCAGAATTACAGCAAGTCAATGGCAACAGGTACCATCGCGGCATCTGGCACTCTTGGCATTTTAATCCCGCCGTCAATCATGCTGGTCATTATGTCAGATCAATTGGCTATCAGCTTGGGTGATCTGTTTATGGGTGCGCTATTCCCGGGGCTGTTACTTGGGTCACTATATATTATTTTTATTATTATTTACGGTCTGATTTCACCAAAATCGATGCCGGTGCCGGCTGACAGTGAACCCCCATCCCTCAAGGTTTTCAAGGAAGTTGCCATTTCTGTCATACCACCGATTGGTCTGATCCTGTTGGTGCTTGGTTCCATCTTTTTTGGTCTGGCTACGCCGACTGAAGCTTCCGGGCTTGGTGCATTGGGAGCTACCATTCTTGCCGCTCGAAACCTCAATATGAATGTTTTCAAAATGGTAATGCGCCAGACCCTCAATACATCCGGCTATATCGTGGGTATTTTTATTGCGGCAAATTTCTTTGCTTTCGTACTGCGCCGTTTTGGCGGGGATGAAATCATTGAAAACATGGTCCTCGGCTCATTCGACAATCCATATATGGTCATTGGTTTTATACTATTCATCATTTTTCTGTTGGGGTTTTTGTTGGACTGGATTGAAATCACTCTGATTATTATGCCGCTGATGTTGCCGGTTGTTTTGAGTTTGAACATTCCTGTTGAAGGGTACAATACTGTCGATAACCCGTCAGTTGTGTGGTTTGCCATATTGGTTGCGGTAACGTTACAAACATCTTTCCTCACACCACCAGTTGGATTTGCCCTGTTCTATTTGAAAGGCTGTTGCCCACCTCAAATTACCTTAGGTCACATTTATAAGGGCGTAATTCCGTTTGTGTTATTGCAAATCCTTGGGCTGGCAATTGTGTTTTACTTCCCCGAACTGACAACATGGCTCCCCGCCGTTGCCTACGCGAATTAGCCAAAGCATGTCGCCCAAAACAGGCCTGGTTTTGGCCAAGGGCTGACTGATTGCACGCTGGTTTAGAAATTGATTGGTAGAATTGAGACTTTGGTAATGGCTGATATAAATTATAATGTAATGCAATAATTTAAGTGCATTTGGCAAAGCGTTATCGTATGTCATCTCAGGGGTACAAAAGCGTGCAATTCAGCCCATTAAAGAGCATGCTGTTTATGAATTGATCTGATTGAAATGCATTATAACCAATCGAAAAACCAACAAAAAAAATTCTCTGTAGCCCCGATGATGGATTGGACGGATCGGTATTGCCGATATTTTCATCGTCAATTAACCCGCAATGCTTTACTTTATAGTGAGATGGTGACATCAGGTGCTGTGGTGTTTGGGGATCGTGAGCACCTCATCGGCTTTAATGATTTGGAACATCCTGTTGCCTTGCAATTGGGGGGCAGTAACCCGAAAGAACTGGCACAAGCTGCAAAAATTGGCGAGGATTTTGGCTACGATGAAATTAATCTCAATGTTGGCTGCCCGTCTGATCGGGTAAAAGCGGGGCGTTTTGGAGCCTCACTCATGGCTGATCCAGAGCTGGTGGGTGAGTGTATTAATCAAATGCAAGCGGGCGTAAACATTCCCGTCACGGTTAAGTGCCGCATTGGAATTGATGATCAGGATGAAGACGAGGACCTTAATAGTTTTGTTGAGATCGTGGCTCAAGCAGGTTGTAAAACATTCATCGTTCATGCCCGTAAAGCATGGTTGCAGGGCTTGTCGCCGAAAGAAAACCGCGATATACCACCGCTTAATTATGGTCGTGTTTATCGCCTGAAAGATAAATGGCCAGAGCTTGAAATTCATATCAATGGCGGTATCGCCAATCTTGATGAAGCCCTCAAGCACCTAGAACACGTTGATGGTGTGATGCTCGGGCGCGCGGCTTACCATGACCCATTTATCTTGGCCCAGGTTGATAGCCTGATTTATAATCAGCCCAATCCTGTCTCAGACCGCGCCCAAGCTGTTGAAGCAATGTTGCCCTTTATTGAACAACAGCTTGAGCTGGGTAAGACCTTGCCGCAAATAACCCGCCATATGTTGGGTATTTTTCATGCTCGCCCGGGGGCGAGAAAGTGGCGTCGTCACTTGTCTGAAAACGCTCACTTAACAGGTGCAGGCACAGACCTTGTCAGACAGGCACTGGCCTTGGTCGTGGATAAGCCCGCGTGATTATGATGGCTCAAATTCACTGGTGAAATAAGGTATCATGGCAGGTTTTTTGTAATCTTAAAGTCGCAAAGTTTATCCCTTTGTTCGGCAGATTATTAGTCATGAAAAGCAGAGATTTTCAGACATTTGGCTGCATGTGTTAGCGTAAAGGTGAAAACGCACAACCTTGGTCTTATTTATGACATCTATTTTCTTTGTTATATTCATGTGGCAATCTGTAAAAGCCGCACCAAGACGGCAGTGTAAGATTAAAATAGTTTCTGGAGGGGAACGCATTGTTGAGGGTCAATAGCAGCGGTTTTTACGTTGCAAGGTTTGCTTTGTGTCTGGTGGGTTTTTGTTCGCTGATTTTAGTTTCGATTTCTGCACAGGCTCGCGGCCGGATCAATGGATTGTATAATCGTTACAATACCCCTCATTCAGACCAGCTTCGAGTGTTTAATTGCGGTGGCGGACTGGGAATAAAAGTTGCTCGCTCCTCTCATCGCCCCAGTGTCGGCCGCATTCTCATATGCGGTGCGCGTCGTCGAGGCAAGGCCTGGCACGGCAAAATCCTAAACATCGAAAATGGTCAATATTATCAGGTCGCCATTTCCAAATCAGGCAGCCGCCTGAAAATCAAAGGCTGCGGCCCCCTTGGTGTCATTTGCCAGGCCAACTATTTTACCCGTGCGAAATAAGGGTAGATACTCTTGATGGCTGATTTAGTCATGCATGAGTATGAGTTGGCTAAAAAATCATTTTTTCTTTTCCTTAAAACCAAATCCGATGAATGTCTTGATCGGATTACCGCGCTCCAGATTTTCGTG